>JAOUMG010000220.1 GCA_029881635.1 Paracoccaceae bacterium
TATGGCCCCGAAGATCTGGCCGACCTTGCCCGGCACGGGGCGCGCGCCTTTCTCATCGGTGAAAGCCTGATGCGCCAGAATGATGTTGCAGCGGCCACAAGGGCGATCCTGACCGTCCCGGCCAATTCCGAGGTTTGACGCCATGCCCCTGACCCATTTCGACGAAAAGGGCGATGCGCATATGGTCGATGTGTCAGACAAGCCCGTGACAGACAGGGTGGCCAAGGCCGAGGCGCGCGTGCTGATGCATCCCGAGACGCTGGCACTGGTCAAGGAAGGCCGCGCCAAGAAGGGTGATGTTTTGGGCGTGGCCCGCATCGCCGGCATCATGGCAGCAAAGCGCACATCGGATCTTATCCCGCTTTGCCATCCATTGCCGATCACCAAAGTGGCAATAGAACTTTGGGCCGATGACACGCTTCCGGGCATCCGTATCGAGGCGACCGTGCGCACCACCGGCCAGACCGGGGTCGAGATGGAGGCGTTGACAGCAGCCTCGGTTGCTGCGCTGACGGTGTATGACATGTTGAAGGCCGCCCAAAAATCCATGCAGATAGAAGGGTTACGCGTGATCCTTAAAGATGGCGGGAAATCAGGCCGGTACGAGGCGACATGAATGTCTCGGTGAAAGGGTTTTCATGATTTCGGTTGATGAGGCTCTGGCGCGGCTATTCGATATCTGCACCGTTATGCCATCCGAGACAATTCCGCTGCGCGACGCCATGGGGCGCGTTTTGGCTGATCCGGTCCGGGCGACGCGCGATCAACCTCCTTTTGCAGCCTCGGCCATGGACGGCTATGCGATCCGGGAGGCCGATCACAGGGCGTCGGCGACGTTGAAGGTTGTCGGCGAGGCAGCCGCAGGGCATGCGTTTGATAGGTCGGTTCGGGATGGCCAGGCCGTTCGCATCTTTACCGGTGCACCCCTGCCCGATGGGGCGGACCGCGTGGTTATCCAAGAAGACGTTGTGCGGCAAGGTGAGCAGATCACTCTTGGTGATCGCCTCGAAAACAATGACAACGTGCGCGCCCTGGGTCAGGATTTTCATATCGGCGATGAATTGGCCGCGCCCAGACTGCTTGGCCCCTCAGAACTCGCGCTGATCGCGGCGATGAATGTGCCTAAAGTCACCGTCACGCGGCGCCCGATAGTGGCCCTGATCGCAACGGGCGACGAACTGGTCATGCCGGGTGGTAACCCGAGGCCAGACCAGATCATCGCGTCCAACAGCTTTGCACTGGCAGCCATGGCCGAGGCGGCGGGGGCCGAGGTCCGTGTACTGCCCATTGCAGCCGATACCGAAAAAGCGCTGCGGTTCGCGCTGGACATGGCCCGTGAAGCTGACCTGATTGTGACCATTGGCGGGGCCTCGGTCGGTGATCATGATCTGGTCGGGCGGGTTGCAGGCGATGCCGGCTTGAAACTGGCATTCTACAAGATTGCCATGCGTCCGGGAAAACCGCTCATGGCCGGGCGCCTTGGCAATTCGGTTTTGCTTGGTTTGCCTGGAAATCCCGTATCTGCAATAGTTTGCGGCCAATTGTTCATGTTACCGATGCTGCGTGCCATGCGTGGCCTTGGAATGCAGCCCACACAAAGCCTGCCAGCAATTCTGGCTGATGACGTTCAGGCAAACGGCGCGCGGGCGCATTACATGCGCGCGCGGGTCGAGTGGGTTGACGACAAGGCCCTGATCCATCCGTTTTTGCGGCAAGACAGCGCCCTTTTGTCTGTCCTGACCGAAGCGAATGCCCTTCTCATTCGACCGGTGGAGGATGCAGCCCGTCCGAAAGGCACGGCTGTGCGCTATATCAAGCTCTAAACCGGGGCTTTGCAGTCGGTTGTATCGGATTCGTTTGACACAAATAGTGAACAGGCGTAGAACACGCCAAGAACACAGTGGAATTCGGCAAAGGAAAACAGGCTCATGCTGACCCGCAAACAACTGGAACTGCTCGACTTCATTCAAAAACGCACCACTCGCGACGGTGTCCCGCCCTCTTTTGACGAAATGAAGGATGCGCTGGACCTCAGGTCAAAGTCTGGCATTCACCGTCTGATCACCGCTCTGGAAGAACGTGGCTTTATCCGACGCCTTGCGCACAGGGCGCGTGCCATCGAGATTGTGAAAATCCCCGACGCAATGGCAAAGCCAGGCTTCAAACCCAAAGTGATCAAAGGTGACCGTTCTGATCCGCCGAAGGGCGCGATGGATGTATCGTCCATTCACGCGATAGAGCTTCCGGTCATGGGCCGCATTGCCGCAGGCGTGCCGATCGAAGCCATCAGCGAAATATCCCATCACGTGGCGGTGCCGGGGTCGATGCTATCGGGGCGCGGGCAGCATTACGCGCTGGAGGTCAAAGGCGATTCGATGATCGACGCGGGGATTAACGATGGCGATGTGGTTGTGATCCGCGAACAAAGCACCGCGGAAAACGGCGATATCGTCGTGGCGCTGGTTGAAGGTCACGAGGCAACGCTGAAGCGGTTTCGCCGCAAAGGTGGCATGATCGCGCTTGAGGCGGCAAACGCCGCCTATGAAACCCGAGTTCTGCCCGAAGATCACGTGAAGGTTCAGGGCCGCCTGGTCGGATTGATCCGCAGCTACTAGAAATTGCCCGTTATGGCTTGCCCGTACATAGCCTTCCCGATTTGGCGCGTCTCAGGAAGGGTCCGACTTTCCTGAGACGGCTTTGTTTTTTGGGAATGATCCTTTGCGCACAGATGAATTCCACAATCTCTGACCGGCCACTTCCCGTGCCGCCACGATCCTGAGCCCGGTTTTTTCACTGTAAACCGCCAAAGCACCCGTTTCCGACAGATAGCGCGCGTCAAAGACCTGACATTTTCCCGGTTGATCTGAGCGCACCCAAATTGTCGGCAAAAGAACCCAAGCCCCGTCAGCACATGCGGCTCGTGCCTGTTCGCCCGCGTCTTTTCCGGTGAAGTGGAAGATCTGTGTGCCGTCAATTTTGGCCTGCAGCGCCCCGACCTGCCCGGAAAAACCAGCCCGTTGAAAAGCACCTATCTGGTCAGTGAGGTCGCCATCGTCCTCCAGCCAGCTTTGGGCGACAAAGCCCGCGCCCTTCGGCTTGGAAAGCGCCCTGCCCTCTGATGTCATCAGTCCGATTATGCCGCCGTCGCCGGACACCAGCAGCAATGGCCGCTCTGCCGTGGACCAGAAGACGAGACCAATGGTCAGAACCAGCAATCCCGCACTGCGCAGCCAGAGCGCCCGGGCAATCATCATCATGATACCTCCGATTGCAACCAGCGGCAGCACACCGGCGGGCGGCGTCGGCACGGGCAGCAATGCACCCTTCATATTGGCCACCCATTGCGCGATCCAAAGGATGGCGGTTGTTCCCTGCTCCATTACCCACAAGGCCGGCCCGGCAAGCCCAAGCGGTGCCAGAATGGCCGCGATGACGCCCGCTGGCATGACGACCATGCCCATTAGTGGCACGGCAAAGACATTCGCCAAAAGCCCGTATTCCGCGATCCGGTTGAAATGTGCGGCAGCAATCGGTGCCGTCGCGAGCCCGGCCGCAGAAGATGAGATCAACAGCATCGCCACCGGCCGCAATAGCGGGGGGATACGCTGTTGTACCTTGCCCCAAGGCTCAAATATCGCAATCAATGCGACCGTCGCCCCGAAGGACATCTGAAAGCCCGGTTCGATCAGGCTTTCAGGCTGCAGCAGCAAACAGATCAGCGCGGCGATGGCAACCGACCGCATCGAAATCGCCCGGCGGTCCAGCAAGATCGCCACCAGCATCACCGCTGCCATAATGAACGCGCGCTGGGTCGCAATATTGGCCCCCGCGAGAACAAGATAGAGGGCGGCCGCGTGCAGGGCGACAACTGCGGCCACCTTTTTACTGTTAATCCGCAAGGCCAGGGGTGGAACCAGCGCCAGTCCATAACGCATCATCGCAAAGACAAAACCGGTCAACAGCCCCATATGCAGACCAGAGATGGAGATGAGATGTGACAGATTGGAGGCACGAAGTGCATTCGTGGTTTCAGCACTGACACCAGACCTGTCACCGGTCATCAATGAGGCAGCAAATGCG
Organism: Paracoccaceae bacterium; assembly: GCA_029881635.1. Lineage (GTDB taxonomy): Bacteria > Pseudomonadota > Alphaproteobacteria > Rhodobacterales > Rhodobacteraceae > Albidovulum. The sequence continues at coordinate 4,081 of JAOUMG010000220.1, forward strand.
CCCGGCTGCCCGTCCATCCGGGCTTTCATCGCCCCCGATATCGCCATGCGCGCACGAAATGCCATCAGGGATAGGCCACTATCTGGCGGCTCCAGCGCCAGAACGGGTGCCCGCGTGTAGCCAACCGCGCCAAGTCTGGCAAACCATGCAAGGCGCTGAAAATCAAAGCCTCCCGGTTCAACCGGTCCTTCGGGTGGCGACAGATGCGCCGTCAGGATCACGCGAAGGCCGGGCACAGGATCAACAAATCCCTGATCCCCATGCAGTGCGACGCGCACATGTTCAGGTGTGCGGGCGGGGGACATCCGTTCAAGAACCACCTGGTCAAGCGTCAGTCGGATCTGGTCGGAAAAAGACCGGTCAATATTCACGATGCGACCTTCGACCGGGCCATAATACCGGAACTTCAGCACTGGCGCGGCCACGGCATGGGCGCGCCAACTGGCCAGCAAGACACCCGCGATGATCAAGGCCATCGCCATTGCCGGAACCTGAGCATGTTCAGGTCCTTTCAGCCATATCCCCAAAAGCGCCAGCATGACAGCCAAGGCAGGCAGCAGAACCGCAGCCCCGGGTTCAAAGCGCAGCGTGAAATACGCCCCGATACCCACACTCAGAAATACCGGGGCCCAGAGCATCAACCTGCCCCGGACGGCCATCACAGCATCAAGAGTGTTCGCAACCAGACGCACCCTTGTTTCCCTGCCAGCCTATGCCTTATGAACGCATGCCAGCTTGCCTCCTCATGGTTTCCGAAAGGTTAACGCCCCCCTATGTCCGATATTGTCACCCGCTTTGCCCCCTCACAAACCGTTTATCTTCA
>JAOUMG010000222.1 GCA_029881635.1 Paracoccaceae bacterium
ATCAATTCAGCCTCATCAGCCTCTGCACCCTCTTTCAATTCGACAAAGGCGCAGGGCACCTCACCCCATTTGTCGTCGGGTTTAGCCACAACGGCGCAGAGCGACACGGCGGGGTGGTGCATCAGCGCGCCTTCCACTTCAACCGAGGATACGTTCTCACCACCCGAGATGATGATGTCCTTGGCACGGTCGGTGATCTTCACATAGCCATCTTCGTGCTGAAAAGCGATGTCGCCAGAACGGAAGAAGCCACCCTTGAACGCCTCGGCGGTAGCCGCCGGATTGCGGTAATAGCCCTTCATCACGCAATTGCCCCGGATGGCGATTTCGCCGACTATCTGGCCGTCGCGTGGCACGGGGCGGCCCGTGTCATCATGCACGGTGATATCCTCCATCATCGGCATCAGAACCCCGGTGCGGGCCTTGATTGCGGCCTTGTCCGATTGCGGCAGGTCGTTCCATTCGTCTCGCCAAAGGCATTCGGTGACATGGCCATAGGTTTCGGTCAGCCCATAGACCTGCGTGACGCGAAAGCCCAGCGGTTCAATTGCCGCGAGGGTGGCTGCGGGGGGCGGGGCACCGGCTGTAAACGCCTCGACCACATGATCGAAGGGGCGCCTGTCGGCGGGTTTGGCATTGATGATGGTGTTGAGGACAATGGGCGCGCCACCAAAATGGGTGACGCCTTCGTCGGCAATGGCATCATAGATCGCCTTGGCCGTCACATCGCGGCAACAGACGAGCGTGCCGCCGACCAGCGGCATCATCCAAGTATGGCACCAGCCGTTGCAGTGGAAAAGCGGCACGATGGTCAGATAGACCGGGTGCAGCACCATGCGCCAGCTGACCACTGTACCCATGGTCATGAGATACGCGCCCCGATGGTGGTAGACGACCCCCTTGGGTCGTCCAGTCGTTCCCGACGTGTAGTTGAGCGCGAGGCTTTCCCATTCGTCAGCGGGCATCTGCCAGGGCGCCGTCGGGTCGCCCTTGGCCAGAAAACTTTCATAGATGTCATGCCTGCCGCTGGCGGGCAGGTTGGCTTGGGGATCGTCAACCTCGATGATCCGGGGGGCGGGGCCGGTCATGGTGGCTATGGCAGCCTCGGCCAGGGGCAGGAAGGCGGTATCGACAAGCACCGCCCTGGCCTGGCCGTGGTCAAAGATATAGGCGACCGTGTCGGTGTCGAGCCTCGTGTTGATGGTGTTGAGGATGGCACCCGCGGCAGGCACACCGAAATGCGCATCGGCCTGGGCGGGGATATTGGGCAGGAGCGTGGCCACCACGTCGCCGGGTTTGATGCCGCTGGCGGTCAGGGCCGAGGCGAGGCGGCTGACGCGGGCGAAATAATCGGCATAGCTCCGACGGGTCTTGCCATACACAACTGCCGTCCGGTCGGCAAAAACGTCCGCCGCCCGCGCCAGATGCGACAGCGGCGTGAGAGGCACGAAGTTCGCCGCGTTCCGGTCGAGCCCGGTTTCATCCGCCATCCAGCCCATATTGTCCTCCCCGATCCAAGCATGTCGCTAACAGGCGCGAATATTGACGCCAGCCGGACTTGAAGGAAAGCAGGAACCGACACCAGGAGCGCAGATGACGACAACATCTTTGACGGCTGAGACCAACCGGACGGTTTTGGCGGCGTTGCTGATCCTCGGCTATGCGATGGCGATCGGCTTCACCGACAATTTCGTGCAGGTGATCGCGCGGGATGCGGGCCTGTGGCAGTTCTTCGCGACGCGGACGGCATTCGGCTTTGTCATCCTGGGGGCGGTCGCCGCGGCATTCGGGCTGCGGTTGCGGCCGGTAAATTTGACGGCGGTCGCGGCGCGCAGTGCCTTGCACGGAACGGCAATGATTGTCTATTTCGGCTGCCTTGCCTTTTTGCCGGTGGCAATTGTCGCGGCAGGGTTGTTCACGGCACCAATTTTCACGCTGTTGATTTCGCGATTTGCGTTCGGCGTACCGATGGGGCCATTCCGGATTTTCGCCGTTGGACTGGGCTTTTGCGGGGCGCTTCTGGTGCTCGGGCCGGGGCAGGGGGCGGCGATTGGCCTCGCATCGGTGCTGCCCATAGCGGCGGGTGCACTATATGCGCTGGGCAATATTGCCACCCGCCAGTGGTGCGAGGGCGAGGCTGCCGAAACCCTGCTGATGGGCTTTTTCACCATGTTGGGGCTGATCGGTCTTCTGGGGCTTGGGGTCATGGCGCTTTGGCAGCCGGTGGCAGCGGAGGGTGCGGAAGGGTTCATTCTGCGCGGGGCGGTCTGGCCGACAGGATCATTCCTGTTCTGGACATTCGTGCAGGCGGCGGGGTCGCTACTGGGGGTCGGAATGATGATCAAGGCCTATCAGGTCGCCGAAGCAAGCCGGGTTGCGATATTCGAATACGTGATATTGCCCGCAAGCGCATTCTGGGCCTACGTGCTTTGGGGTGATGTGCTGGGTGCTACGGCGATTGCAGGCATTGCCATGATCTTTGCCGCGGGGCTTATCATAGCGCTGCGGGGCCGTTAACCTAGCGTCATGATCCTGTCGCGCGGGCGCCGCTATATCTTCATCCATATCCCCAAGACCGGGGGCACAGCACTGTCGTTGGCGCTGGAGGCGCGGGCGATGAAAGATGATGTGCTGATCGGCGACACACCGAAGGCGCAGCGCCGCAAGGGGCGATTGAAAGATGTCAGGTCTGCGGGACGGTTGTGGAAGCATTCGACGCTGGCCGATATCGCCGGTTTGGCAACTGACGAGGAGATTGCCAGTTTCTTCGTGGTCACGCTGGTGCGCAATCCCTGGGACCGGATGGTGAGCTATTATCACTGGTTGCGGGATCAGCGGTTTGATCATCCGGCTGTGGCGCTGGCAAAACGCTGCGATTTCGGCGGGTTTCTCAACGCGGACGAAACACGTGCGAGCTTTGCGACCCATCCCTTTGGCCGCTATGTCACGACCGGGCAGGGGCAAGAGCGCTGCGATCTTTTCATCCGGCTGGAAGAGTTTGCAACGGATGTACGCCCCTTCGAGGCGCATCTGGGATTTCCGCTTGCGCCCTTGGCAACAGTCAACCGCTCAACCCGAAACCGCGATTGGCGTGGATACTACAGCGATAATGACGCGGCACTGTTGGCGCAGATCTGTGCCGCTGATATTGCGCGGTTTGGTTATGGTTTCGATCCGCCATAATGGTGTGAGGTGCGGCGCCCGAACGGTTTGGTTGCTGCTCATCCAGTGAGTTTGGTAACCTCGACAAGGGCGGAATGCGCGCTGCAGCCCTGCCCGAGCCGTGAGGTACCGACATCGCGGGTGAGCACATTGGGGTTGCCATGCGGGTCGATATTGTCACCCGGATCGCCAAACCATGCACCGGTCGGCAGGGCGACGACACCCGGCAGAATATCCTCGGACACCAAGGCGCGGGCTTTGCAGGCACCGCGTGCGTTGAACACGCGCAGCAGGTCGCCCGAACGGATGCCGCGCTTTGCCGCGTCGTGGGGATGAATGACCAGCGTTTCCGGGCGGGCGCCCTCGACATCGGCGAGCGCGCTTTCGAGTTGACTGTGCAGCTTGTCACCGGGCTGTGGTGAGACGAGGTGCAATGGCGCGGTTTTCGGGGCGTTGCCAAGCCATTCCTGCGGTGGCAGCCAGACCGGGTGGCCTGGACAGTCGTCATAACCAAAGCCGTCGATGGTTTGCGAAAAAATCTCGATCCTGCCGGATGGTGTTTTCAGGGGCGTTGAGGCCGGGTCTTCGCGGAAGGCTGAAAAAAGTGTCCTCTGAGGGTCGTTCGTATCAATTGGCAAGCGAACCCAGTTCTGTTCCTTAAGGGTGAGGTAATCCGGGACATCGATGCCTGCATCTGCCGCGGTGGTGCGAAAATCTTCGTATAGCGCCTCAATCCAGTCGCCGGCGCTGCGCCCTTCTGTAAAGGCCGGTCCGACCGACAGGCGACCCGCCAGTTCGGCGAAAATCGCGTAGTCGTCACGGGCGTCGCCGACCGGCGGGATAAACTGCGGCATGTGAAACAGGTAATCGTCCAGGGGCGATCGGCCGATGTCTTCGCGTTCATAAGGTGTTGTGGCCGGAAACACGATATCGGCGCGCTTTGCTGTCGCGGTCCACCAGGGTTCATGGACGATGATGGTTTCGGGGTGTTGCCAGGCGTCGTGAAGGCCATTCAAATCCTGATGATGGTGGAAGGGGTTGCCGCCCGCCCAATAGACCAGCCTGATATCAGGGTAAGGCTCGCGTCGGCCATTGAAATCATAAGGTTGGCCGGGATGCCGCAACATGTCGCCGATCCGGGCGACGGGGATCACCTTGCGCACCGGGTTTTTGCCTTGCGGAAAGGTCATGCCATCCAGCCCGAGCAGCGATTTTCCGATCCCGCCTATGGCGCCATAGCCATAGCCGATGCCGCCACCCGGCAATCCGATCTGGCCCAGCATTGCCGCCAGAACTGCCGACATCCAATAGGGCTGTTCGCCATGTTCGGCCCTTTGCAGCGACCAGGCGACGGTGATCATGGTGCGGGTCGTGGCCATCCGGCGGGCCAGTTCGCGGATGGTGTCGGGGTCGCCCCCGCACAGGGGCGCGGCCCATTCGGGTGACTTTGGCTGGCCATCGGTTTGCCCCAGAAGGTACGGGCGGAAACGGTCGAAGCCGACGGTATAGCGTGCCAGAAAAGCCCGGTCGGTCAGGTCTTCGGTTTCGATCACATGGGCCAAAGCCAGCATCAGCGCCGTATCGGAGCCGGGGCGCAAGCCCACCCATTCACATCCCACCGGGGCATCGGCTCTTTGCGGGGCGATATTGATGCAGCGCATGCCCTTGTCGGCGAACCTTTTGAACCAGCCGGCGGTTTCATGTTCGGTGATGCCGCCCATGCTGACCTGC
>JAOUMG010000221.1 GCA_029881635.1 Paracoccaceae bacterium
CGCCACCCCGATCCTGACAGGGTCGCTGACCCGGCTGATCTTGGGTGTCTGGACCGAGAAATACGGCGGGCGTCTGGTGTTTTCTGCCCAGATGATCCTGACGGCGATGGCAACCTGGGCGCTGACCTGGGCGAGCACCTATACGATGTATCTTGTCGCAGCCCTCGGTATTGGCCTGGCAGGCGGATCCTTCATCATCGGGGTTGCTTACGTGTCGCGCTGGTATGGGCCGGGCAAGCAAGGCACAGCCTTGGGAATTTTTGGTGCCGGTAACGTCGGTGCGGCCGTCACCAAATTTGTCGCTCCTTTCGTCATGGTGGCGTATGGCTGGCAAGGCGTCGCACAGATCTGGGCCATCGGCATTGGCCTGATGGGTGTGCTGTTCTTCCTTTTGGCCAAGGATGACCCGGAACTGGTGGCGCGCCGCAAATCCGGGGTCAAGGCCCCGAGCCTCGCCGAGCAGTTTGCCCCGCTTAAGAACATTCAGGTCTGGCGCTTTTCGCTTTACTACTTCTTCGTCTTCGGGGCCTTCGTGGCGCTGGCGCTCTGGATGCCGCATTACCTGATCGACGTCTATCATGTCGACGTGAAAACCGCAGGCATGTCGGCGGCGGCCTTTTCGCTCTCCGCCTCGCTTTTCAGGGCCTATGGCGGGCATCTGAGCGACCGGTTCGGCGCGCGCGCGGTCATGTACTGGACCTTCGGCTTCTCGCTCGTCTTCCTCTTCATGCTGTCCTACCCGCCAACTGATTACATCATTCAAGGGAAGGACGGCCCAATCCATTTCACCACCGAGATGGGGCAATGGCCCTTTGTGGTCACGCTGTTTGCGCTGGGCTTTTTCATGAGCCTCGGCAAGGCGGCAGTCTACAAGCATATCCCGGTCTACTATCCAAAACATGTCGGCGCGGTCGGTGGCCTTGTCGGCATGATCGGTGGCTTGGGTGGTTTCATTCTGCCGATCATGTTCGGGGCTTTGCTGGACCTGACCGGTATCTACACAAGCTGTTTCGCACTGTTGTTCGTGTTGGTTGCCATTGCGTTGACCTGGATGCATCTGTCGGTGCGGGCTATGGAACGCGCAGCCCATGGCGAAGCGCTTGACAAGCTGCCTGGCCTTCCGGAAATGCAGGCGATCCATATCCCCGGCAAGACCGAGATGTCGCACACGCTCGAGGAATGGATCCCAGAAGACCCAACATTCTGGGAAAACAAGGGCAAAGCCATCGCGCGGCGCAACCTGTGGATTTCCATCCCTGCTCTGCTGTTGGCCTTTTCGGTCTGGATGGTCTGGTCCATGGTTGTGGCCCGGCTTGGCGCTATCGGTTTTGACTTTACCAAGAGCCAGCTTTTCTGGCTGGCGGCATTGCCGGGGCTGTCGGGTGCGACCTTGCGAATATTCTACAGCTTCATGGTCCCAATCTTTGGGGGCAGGCTCTGGACGACATTGTCGACGGCATCGCTGCTCTTGCCCGCAATCGGCATCGGCTATGCGGTGCAGAACCCGGAGACACCCTACCTTATCTTCATCGTGCTTGCCCTTCTTTGCGGGCTTGGCGGCGGCAACTTCGCCTCGTCCATGGCCAATATCGCCTATTTCTTCCCCAAGGCGGAAAAGGGCAATGCGCTGGCCTTGAATGCAGGGCTGGGTAACCTTGGCGTTTCGGTCATGCAGTTTCTGGTGCCGATCGTCATCACCTTGGGCGTTTTCGGAGCGATGGGCGGTGAACCGGTGACGCTGTCAGATGGCAAGCAGCTCTGGATCCAGAATGCCGGATTTGTTTGGGTGCCCTTCATCATCGTGGCAACCATCGCCGCCTGGTGGGGCATGAACGACATCGCCGATGCAAAGGCTTCGTTCCGCGACCAGGCGATCATCTTTTCGCGGTTCCACAACTGGATCATGTGTATCCTTTACACCGGTACCTTTGGCAGCTTCATCGGCTATTCGGCGGGCTTTCCGCTGCTGACCAAGCTGATGTTCCCGGAAGTGAACGCGCTGCAATACGTGTTCCTCGGGCCACTTGTCGGTGCGCTGTCGCGTGCGGCAACCGGCTGGGTCAGTGACAAGTTCGGTGGCGGTCGGGTGACCTTCTGGACCTTCGCGGGTATGATCATTGCCGTTTTCGGGGTCATTACCTTCCTGCCGAACAATGGAACAGGTGGCAGCTTCTTCGGCTTCTTCGCCTGCTTCATGGCATTGTTCTGCCTGACAGGTATCGGCAATGCCTCCACTTTCCAGATGATTCCCGCGATCATGGGGCGCGAGATCCCGCGCCTGATGCCTGAACTGGACATGGCTGCAAGCCGCAAGCAGGCAGAGCGTGAGAGTGCGGCGATCATCGCCTTCACCAGCGCTATCGCCGCTTACGGTGCCTTCTTCATACCGAAGGCCTATGGCACCTCGATCGCGATGACGGGAACGCCGTTCCTGGCGCTCTGGGGTTTCTTGATCTTCTACGCGATCTGCCTCGTGCTGACCTGGTTCTACTACACCCGTCCGGGCGGCGTTCTTCATGACCTCGAGCGGGACCGGCGTGCCGCCATCCCCGCACAAGCCTGAACTTATAGGAGAGCAAGATGAGCCATCTTCTCGACCGGCTGAACTTCCTGAAATCCACCCGCAAGGATACCTTTGCGGACGGGCACGGGCAGACCACCATCGAAAATCGCGACTGGGAGGACACCTACCGGAACCGCTGGCGCCACGACAAGATCGTGCGCTCCACCCACGGGGTGAACTGCACCGGATCCTGTTCCTGGAAGATCTACGTGAAGTCGGGGATCGTGACCTGGGAGACGCAGCAGACCGATTATCCGCGCACCCGCGCCGACCTTCCCAATCATGAACCGCGCGGCTGCGCGCGCGGCGCGTCCTACAGCTGGTATCTTTATTCGGCCAACCGGGTGAAGACGCCGCTGGTCCGTGGCCGCCTGATGCGGATGTGGCGCGATCTGCGCCGAACCATGTCGCCGGTGGAGGCCTGGACGGCGATCCAGTCCGACCCGAAGAAACGGGCGGACTACACCAAGACCCGTGGCAAGGGCGGTTTCGTCCGCGCAAGCTGGGACGAGGTGACCGAGATCGTGGCCACCGCCAACGCCTATACGGCAAAGACCTATGGCCCCGACCGGGTCTTCGGCTTCTCGCCCATCCCGGCGATGTCGATGGTTTCCTACGCCGCCGGTTCTCGGTATCTGAGCCTTCTCGGCGGTACCTGCATGTCGTTCTACGACTGGTACTGCGACCTGCCGCCGGCCTCGCCGATGACATGGGGTGAGCAGACCGACGTTCCGGAATCGGCCGACTGGTACAATGCGGGCTACCTAATCCTTTGGGGTTCGAACGTACCGCAGACCCGGACGCCGGACGCGCATTTCTACACCGAGGCGCGCTATCGTGGCACCAAGTCGGCAGTCGTCAGCCCCGACTACTCCGAGGCCGCGAAGTTCTCCGACATCTGGCTGAACGCCAAGCAGGGCACGGATGCAGCACTCGGGATGGCCTTCGGTCACGTAATCTTGCGCGAGTTCCACCTCGACCGGCAGGCGGAATATTTCGAGGACTATTGCCGCAAGTATTCCGACATGCCGATGCTGGTGAAGCTGGAACCAAGGGGCGACAGCTACATCCCCGGCAAACAGCTTCGCGCCTCTGACTTCGACAAGTCGCTTGGCCAGAAGAACAACCCCGACTGGAAGACTGTCGCCATTGAGGAGAAGTCGGGCAAGATTGTTGTTCCGAACGGCTCGGTCGGATTCCGCTGGGGCGAAGAGGGCAAGTGGAACCTTGAGGAGAAGGCGGACGGCAAGGATGCGATGCTCAAGATGAGCCTCGTCCTCGACACCGACCGCGACGACGTGATCGGCGTCGACTTCCCCTATTTCGGCGGTGCTGCCACGAATGGCTGGGAAAATGACGCGCGCGGCGAGGTACTGACCCGCAACGTGCCGGTGAAGAAGATCAAGCTGGCCGACGGCAAGGAACACTACGTTGCCACCGTCTTCGATCTTTTCTGCGCCAATTACAGCCTCGACCGGGGTCTTGGCGGTGATCACGTTGCCAGCGACTACAATGCCGACGTGCCCTTCACACCGGCCTGGGCTGAAAGGATCACCGGTGTGAAGCGCGACCGGATCATTCAGGTCGCCCGGGAATTCGCCGAAAATGCCGAGAAGACCGGCGGCAAATCGATGATCATCATCGGTGCTGCGATGAACCATTGGTACCACATGGACATGAACTACCGCGCTGTCATCAACATGCTGGTGATGTGCGGCTGCGTGGGGCAGTCGGGTGGCGGCTGGGCGCATTACGTGGGGCAGGAAAAGCTGCGCCCGCAGACCGGCTGGACCGCCTTGGCCTTCGCGCTCGACTGGGCGCGGCCGCCTCGGCACATGAACTCCACAAGCGCGTGGTATGCCCATACCGACCAGTGGCGGTACGAAACGGTGACATCGGCCGAGATCCTGTCGCCCACCGCACCCGAAGGCGATTGGAAGGACCTCAGCCTTATCGACTACAACATCCGCGCCGAGCGGATGGGCTGGCTACCTTCCGCGCCACAGTTGCGGACCAACCCGCTTGAGGTGGGCAAGGCGGCAAAGGCGTCGGGCAAGACCATTCCCGAATATGTCGCCGCACAGTTGAAGGCCGGAACATTGGAGATGTCAGCCCAAGACCCGGACGCGCCGGAAAACTGGCCGCGCAACCTCTTTGTCTGGCGCTCCAACCTTCTGGGGTCTTCGGGCAAGGGGCATGAATATTTCCTCAAGCACCTTCTCGGCACCGATCACGGCGTGCTGGGCAAGGATCTGGGCGAGGAAGGCCGGATGAAGCCGGCAGAAGCGGTCTGGCATGACAAGGCGCCCGAGGGAAAGCTCGACCTTCTG
>JAOUMG010000223.1 GCA_029881635.1 Paracoccaceae bacterium
ATGCGGCTGGGGGCGAAACCCGAGACGCTGGCCGGCCTGTCGGGCTTTGGCGATCTGGCGCTGACCTGCACCTCGGAAAGCTCGCGCAATTTCCGCTTCGGGCTGCACCTCGGCCGGGGCGAGGCGTTCGAGACCGGCGTCACCGTCGAGGGTGCCGCCACCGCGCATGCCGCGCTGGCCCGGGCGCAGAAGCTGGCGATCGAGATGCCGATCACTGCTGCAGTGACCGCCCTGCTTGACGGGCAATTGGATGTGCGGCAAGCCATGGACATGCTGCTGTCACGACCGCTGAAGGAAGAATAAATGCTTGTTGCCCTGATTGCCCGCGACCAAGCCGGCGCACTGCAGACCCGGATGGACAACCGCCCGGCACATGTCGATTACCTGAAGGCCTCGGGCAAAACCGTGTTCCAGGCCGGGCCGCTGATCGACGGCGGGAACATGGCCGGATCGCTGATTATCCTCGATGTCGCCGACATGGCCGAAGCCGAAGCCTGGGCGGCGGGCGACCCCTATGCCAGGGCCGGGCTGTTCGCGTCGGTCGAGATGATCGAGTGGAAGAAGGTGATCGGCTGATGCGCTATTGGCTGTTCAAATCCGAGCCGAACACCTGGGGCTGGGACCACCAGGTCGCCCGCGGCGACAAGGGCGAGGAATGGGACGGCGTGCGCAATTACCAGGCCCGGAACAACATGCGCGAGATGAAGCTGGGCGACCGCGGGTTTTTCTATCACTCGGTCGACGAAAAACACATCGTCGGCATTGTCGAGGTGATCGCCGAGGCGCATCCCGACAGCACCGCCGATGATCCGCGCTGGGAGTGTGTCGACATCAAGGCGGTGATGCCGGTCAAGGTGCCGGTGACGCTGGATCAGATCAAGGCCACCCCGGAGCTGGCCGAGATGATGTTGGTCAGGAACTCGCGCTTGTCGGTGCAGCCGGTGACCGACGCGGAATGGAAGATCGTCTGCGCCATGGCCGGGATAACGGCCTGAACGGCAGAAATCCTTTGGCCAATTCGCGTGTTTCAGGCACTGTTGCAGCGGAAAAGGCGCAAACAGGATGGAATACCATGGAAATCATCAACGTGCTGGCGGCCGCGATGGCCAGCTATATCTTCGGTGCCATCTGGTACATGAGCCTGGCCCGGCCGTGGATGGAAGCCGCCGGAATCGAGGCCGACGAGAACGGCAGGCCGGTCGAAAATGCCGGGATGATGCCCTATCTGATCGCCTTCATCTGCGCCATCGTCGTGGCCGGGATGATGCGCCATGTCTTCACGCTGGGCGGCGTTGCCGGAGTCGGCAAGGGCCTGATGGCGGGGCTTGGCATCGGTGCCTTCCTGGCGACTCCGTGGGTTGCCACCAATTACGCCTTTGCCGGCCGCCCCGGCAAGCTAACCCTGATCGACGGCGGCTATGCCACCTTCGGCTGTGCCATCATCGGCCTGGTGCTGGAACTGTTCTGAGCCCGGCACCGAACAAGCCCGCGAAAAAAAAACGGAGGGTCCGAGCCTGAGCCTGAACCCTCCGCTTCCCCTCGTGCTCCCAACGCACCACACGGGAAATCAAATCTGGGTCCGGCCATCCTGGCACGGTCACTCATGACCCTACGACCTGCGGCCATTTCGGGCAAACGGCAAGTACCAAGAATTCCATTCAAATCGATGCCGCCTATAGGCAGGACAGCAACCATTTGAGACACTGACGAGGCGGCAAGACGGCTCTTGCCGAGCGAAATAGGATAGCGCATTGGCCCAGTATTCCATAGAAAACCCGGTTTTCGTGACCTATCTCATCGCAGCGGCGCTGATGGTTCTGAAAATCATGGGGCAAGGCTGGATGACAGTTTATCGCATGATGAAGGTCAAAGGCGGTTTCGCCAGCCCCGAAGATCTTCGTCCCGGCCCTCTCAACACCGCGCCCGAACCGCAGCAAATCGAACTCAACGACTATGTCGAGCGCTCGCGCCGGATGCACCGCAATGACCTGGAGAACATCCCGGGATTTCTTGCCGCCGGCCTGATTTTCATCGCGGTTTCCCCGCCTCTGGCTCTGGCGCAGGCGCTGATGTACGGGTTCGTGGTGGCGCGGGCGCTGCATGCCTTTGCCTATGCAACCGCCAAAAGCCATGAAGTGCGGGCGACGTTTTATTCCATCGGCTCGCTGATCGTGATCTTCATGGCGCTTTACGTGCTGGCGGCAGTGCTCGTCTGACCGCGGAAATGAAAAACGCCCACCGGCTGGCGGGCGCTTTTTCGCGGCGTTGGCCGCAGGTTACTTGTAAACCGATTCCTTGCCGAAATGCTTGGTCAGCATGTAGTAGACAACGGCGCGGTACTTGTTGCGCTCGCTCTTGCCATAGGTTTCGATCACCGACTTGATCGCATCCATCAGCGCGGGACCGTCGGCAAGGCCGAGCTTCTTGATCAGGAAGTTGTTCTTGACGGTTTCCAGTTCGCTTGCCTGCGAGCCGGCCACGGTCGAGGAATCGGCGTTATAGATCGCCGGGCCGCAGCCGATGGTCACCTTGGTCAGAAGCGCCATGTCCGGTGTCATGCCGCATTTGGTCTTCAGGTCGTCCGCGTATTTTGCGATCAGCTCGTCGCGTTTACCCATGTGTATTTCTCCCACCTGTGAGGCGTCGCCGCCCGTTAACAAAAGCCCCTGTTGGCGCTGCTTCGAAGACTAGCGTCTGATTCGACGGGCACAAAGGGAAAAAGCGCGGCGCATTCCCCACACCGTTGATTCGCGGACGGGGCAAATCTTCAGTTTTCCGCAACATGCAGACGGTCAGCTGCGCGTCGCGCGCCTTGATCGCGCCGGGCGTGGAGGCAAGGTTGTTGGCCTGCACGCACCAATCGAAGTGCATCTGGTGATCGTTCGACCAAACCGGCGGCTGGAAACCGCAGCCCAGCGCAAGCTGTTTCTGGTTCTGCTCGACCGACTTCAACGCATAGTCGCGGCATTGCGGGTGATCGTTCGGGGTCGGCTTGCCCGGTATCACCTGGCCGGGAATCGCCCCTGGGTTGACCGTCCCCATCACCGGGTCGGACAGCCATTTGTCGGATTGGATGTTGACCACGAATTCGATGAAGGCGCGGACGTGATCGAGATCGGTCCCGGTGATCCGGCCATCACCCACGATGCGCTTGGCCTTGTTCAGGGTCAGGTCGTTGCGACCTTCGCGTTTGCCAATCATGGTCTGTGCCGTATTCTGGTTCACGAAAACGTCCAGGGTCAGGGCGAAGTCGCCTTTCGGAGACGGCTCGAAATCGAGTAAATCGTCGGCGCCGTCGTCCAGCTCCTGCGCGACCAGCCTCAGCGACAGCTTCGAATTGCGCGGCACCTTCTGCAGGTAGACGATCGCACCAGGGTTCTGGGTGACGAATTCGGGGCGGACATTCGGGATGTTCCAGTCCCGGCGCCAGCTGCCCTTGAGCGAACAGCGCTTCGGGTCGGTCCAGCCGGGCTTGGCCGGGTCGAAATCTGTCACCGTGGCCTCAAAAACTGAACCGATGCTCGAAATCATCGGTGAAGACGTCGCCGTCGCCTTCGTGACCATCGACGCCGAACAGCCGCGGATGAAAGATGACGGTGGCCGTCTTCTCGGCGCCGGGCGCGGCGAGGCAAGTCTTGACGATGTCCTTGGCATCGGCAACCCCGGCCACACCCGCAACCGCAAGCGTTGCCGTCAGGGCAAACGAATTCCGCAATGTCGTGAAAAAGCCGTTTTGCATCAAGTCCTGGCCCTCCTGGCAGAGTGAGAATACCTGCTGGAATTTTTTTGGGCCAGGACGGTTTGTCAGGCTATGACACCGATCATCTTGTCGGATAACCGCGCCGCTGAGCGATCAATAGCGATAGTGCTCGGGCTTGAACGGGCCATCCGGGCTGACGCCGATATAGTTGGCCTGATCCTGCGACAGGGTCGACAGCTTGACGCCGATCCGGTCGAGGTGCAGACGCGCGACCTTTTCGTCGAGATGCTTGGGCAGGACATAGACCTTGTTCTCATAGGCGTCGCCCTTGGTCCACAGCTCGATCTGTGCCAGAACCTGGTTGGTGAAGCTGGCCGACATTACGAAGCTGGGGTGGCCGGTGGCGTTGCCTAGGTTCAGAAGACGGCCTTCGCTGAGCAGGATGATGCGGTTGCCCGAAGGCATTTCGATCATGTCCACCTGGTCCTTGATGTTGGTCCATTTGTGGTTCTTCAGCGCGGCAACCTGGATCTCGTTGTCGAAATGGCCGATGTTGCCGACGATCGCCATGTCCTTCATGTCGCGCATATGCTCGATGCGGATGACGTCCTTGTTGCCGGTGGTGGTGACGAAGATATCGGCGCTGGCGGCCACGTCTTCCAGCGCCACCACTTCATAGCCGTCCATTGCCGCCTGCAGGGCGCAGATCGGGTCGATCTCGGTCACCTTCACCCGGGCGCCGGCACCGCGAAGCGACGCGGCCGAACCCTTGCCGACATCGCCATAGCCGCAGACCACGGCGACCTTGCCGGCCATCATCGTGTCGGTGGCCCGCCGGATGCCGTCGACCAGGCTTTCCTTGCAACCATACTTGTTGTCGAATTTCGACTTGGTGACGCTGTCGTTGACGTTGATCGCCGGGAACGGCAGGTGGCCCTTCTCCATCAGCTGATAGAGACGATGCACGCCGGTGGTGGTTTCTTCGGAAACGCCCTGGATCATGTGGCGCTGTTTCACGAACCAGCCGGGTGTTTCCTTCATCCGCTTGCGGATCTGGGCGAAGAAGGCGACCTCCTCCTCGGAATTCGGGGTTTCGATCAGGTGGGTTTCGCCCTCTTCGACGCGGGCGCCGATCAGCACATACATGGTGGCATCGCCGCCGTCGTCGAGGATCATGTTGCAGCCGCC
>JAOUMG010000224.1 GCA_029881635.1 Paracoccaceae bacterium
TAGTCGGCCATACCAACGATGATGGTGATATCCGGAGCTGGAAGCACCAGTTTGACGGTGTGGCTGTCAACGGCGGTGATAGCGCCTTCGCGGGCCGATTTCGTGTTCTCATCCACGAGGCTGCCCATGCGGGCGGCCATGGAGTTACCTTCGACATTGGCATCGCACCAGCGGGTGATGTTGTTGACAACATCGTCAGCAGTGAAATCGTCGCCGTTGTTCCACTTCACGCCCTTGCGGACGTTCAGCATGTATTCGGTGGCGTTTTCGTTGGTTTCCCAGCTTTCCAGCAGCATGCCGCGCAGCGATCCGTCGCGATTGTATTCAACCAGATAGTCGAGCCAGCCGCGGTCAAAGTTGGCCAATTCCGACCAGTCCCACGTGCGCGGGTCTTTGCCAGCCTTGGTTTCCAGGCTGACACGCAACGTACCACCGGAAACCGGTGTGTCTTGCGCCTGGGCGGGGGCGTCAAGGCCGAGCAACCCGTAGGCTGCAACCGATGTTGCGCCCAGCGCCGACGCACGCGTCAGAAATTCGCGGCGGCTGAGGGTGCCTACGGCAACTTCCTCGGCATATGCTTTTACGGCCGGGTGCACAGCGCCCAGCTTGTAGTGTTTGGTCATTCTTTCTTCTCCCTGTGAGTGTCAAACAATTTGCCACGTCCCCAACGTCATGGTGATTGATTTGGCGCGCAGCATTATTGCTCACACACTATAGCGCGCAGATTATTATGTCACGTCAATGCCTGATTCCGGCATGAAACGTGAATAATGCGACCCTTTCTCGTGAGGTTGAGGTGCAAATCAACCCTGGCGGCGAAAAGCCGACGGTGTTTTGCCGGTTCTGTGATGAAAGGCCCGCGTGAAATAGGCAGCGGAAGCGAACCCAAGGCTGGTTGCCACTTTACCGATGGGTTCCCGGGTTTCGGTCAAAAGTTTGCGAGCTTCAAAAATTACCCGATCATGCAGCAGGTCAGACGCGGAACGCCCGCATGTCTGGTTGCAGACACGTGTCAGGTGAGTCGTTGTCACACCCAATTCCTGGGCGAAGTGGGCCACAGTCTTTCCCGAACGGAAATCCTGTTCGATCAGCGCCGCATAGCGGCGCGCGAGCCTGAGCGCTGCATCCGGTTTTTTGACATCGGCGGCGGCAATCTCTGCCTGACGCTCCAGCCAAACGCTGAGCAGCCCGAGGTAATTGTCGGCTGCGCGTTCATTGCCCGGCTTGGAGCTGGCCAGTTCACGCTGGATATGGTCGATCAGAACGGAGAGTTCACCTTGCGGTGCGGTTTCTCTGATCCGCAGGTGCTGTGGTTCGGTTGGCAGTGAATGGGTGCATTTGCCGAAGAAGACCGCGGAACCGTATGTCTGATTGCCGACATCAAATCCGTGCATCACGCCTGCGGGGATGAAAATCGCGTTATGGGCACCATAGCCGCGGGTAACACCTGCGATGGTGATCCGTCCCTGACCCCGGGTGAACCACAACAGCATCGGTTCGGACAATGACCGCATCGCTTCAACCCGCCAGCGACCGCCGGTTGCCAGCCGCGGGATCGGTACCACGCGCAATTTGGCCTCGGGTGCCTGCGGGATGGTGACAGTCCCACGTGCTGCCGGCTTGGCCTCAGAGGGTGCTACATCTGCAGCGGCCTTTTCAACGCCAACATTCTTGTTGTTCGGTCGGTCAGAAAACTGCGACAGCGGTGGGCCAGAAAATAGCTTCACGGGAGATCAGCGTCCTTCGATCCGCCTGCATTCTGACAGGCGCTTGTGCAGTAATTTCGGCGTTGGGCAGCCGGGGCGACTTGCCGGTTTTAGCCGGTGTGAATCTGAATCCCAAGGGAAAAATTTTTTCAGCGGCAACAGACGGCTGATTTGTTTATCCGGCTGGGATGCTTTCCCAAGCGGTCATACGGGCGCGAAACCAGGTGCGCTGGCGTTTTGCATATTGGCGGCTGGCTGCTTTTGCGGCGTCTATGGCGTCACTTAGAGGCAATTCGTCACGCAGATGCGCAACCAACTCGGGCGCGCCGATCGCCCTGGCCCAAAGGGCTGACGGTTGCCAGAGCGGCAGGACCGCGGCAACCTCGTCGATTGCGCCCGCGTCGATCATGGCATCGAATCGGCGGTCTATACGTGCCGCCAGCCAGTCGCGGTCGGCGTCGATCAACAGTGCTGTCGCCTGGCTAATGGGCAAAAGCGGAGGCGGCGTGTCGTCCTGCCAGGCAGCCAGCCCGCGCCCGGTGGCGCGCGCAACCTCCCAGGCGCGCTGAACGCGCGCGGGGTTTTGCCGGTCGATACGAGCAGCCGTTGCCGCGTCAATATCACGTAGTAGCGTATCAACGCCCTCATGCGCCAGAATTCGATCAGCTTCGGCGCGAATGCTATGTGGTACCGGCGGTATGTTCGCCAGACCATCGGTCAGCGCGGTGAAATAAAGCCCGGTGCCGCCGGTAATGATCATCCTTTTGCCGCTGTCCATGATCGCGGCAATGTCACGTAGCCAGGCACCGACCGAATAGTCGGCATCCATCGGCAAATGGCCGTAAAGCAGGTGCTCGGCGCGGGCTTCGTCCGCTGGTCCGGGGCGGGCCGACAGAATCCGCCAGCACGCCCAGACCTGCAAGGCATCTGCATTGACGATCACGCCGCCTTGCGCCTCGGCGATGGAGAGGGCGAGTTCGGATTTTCCCGATGCGGTTGGCCCTGCAATTAGTACAGGAAGATCGGGGGCAATTCTATCTATTAAATTCAGGGTATTGGTCGCCTAAGTTAAAGTGAATTAAGGGTCAATTTCATCAACATTGACGCTTTCCCGCCGACCCCAGTTGAACCTGACGCCGAATTCATTCATTTTGCGCCGAAATAAAAGGGGCGGCAAGTGGAGCATTCAATGGACCGGGCGAAAGAACCTAGGGTCGCGTATAAACGTGTCTTGCTGAAAATTTCCGGCGAAGCGCTGATGGGCGATCAGGGATACGGGTTGCACCCGCCCACCGTAAGCCGCATCGCTGCCGAAGTGAAATCGGTCCACGACCTCGGGGTCGAGATTTGCATGGTCATCGGTGGTGGCAACATCTTCCGGGGGTTGCAGGGGTCCGCGCAGGGGATGGAGCGGACAACGGCCGATTACATGGGCATGTTGGCCACCGTGATGAATGCGCTGGCGATGCAGGCCGCGATGGAGGCCCTGGGGGTTCATACCCGCGTTATCTCCGCAATTCCGATGGATCAGGTTTGTGAACCCTATATCCGCCGCCGTGCTGTGCGGCACCTTGAGAAAAAGCGTGTGTGCATCTTCGCCGCCGGAACGGGAAACCCCTATTTTACAACGGATACTGCGGCGACGCTTAGGGCGAATGAAATGAGCTGCGAGGCAATTTTCAAGGGCACCAAGGTTGACGGTGTCTATGACAAGGATCCCGCCAAACATGCCGATGCAAAGCGATACGACAATGTGACGTATGACGAAGTGCTGCAAAAACATCTGGGTGTTATGGATGCTTCCGCGATTGCGCTGGCACGTGACAACGGCCTGCCGATCATCGTTTTTTCACTCGACGAACCCGGAGGGTTCTGCGGTATCCTGTCGGGGCAGGGTACATACACGCGTGTTGGAAACTGAGCCTGTATCTTTCTGGTGGTGTTATATGTAAAAGGGCGCCCGACGAGTATTTGTTCAAAGACCCTGAGATAGCTGAGAATTGCCATGACCGAAGAAATTGAAATTGACACAGATGACCTCAGCCGGCGGATGGATGGCGCATTACAATCTCTCCGCCATGAGTTTTCTACCCTGCGGACAGGGCGGGCGTCTGCCTCCATGGTTGAACCGGTGATGGTGGATGCTTATGGGGCGCTGACACCGATCAATCAGGTGGGTACGATCAACGTGCCTGAACCGCGCATGGTCACGGTCAACGTCTGGGACAAGGCACTGGTCGCAAAAGTCGAAAAGGCCATCCGCGACAGCGGACTTGGCATCAACCCGCAGCTGAACGGTACGATCATCATGCTGCCGATACCGGAATTGAACGAAGAACGCCGCCGCGAACTGACCAAAGTAGCAGGCGACTATGCCGAACGCGCCCGTGTCGCCATTCGCAACGTCCGCCGCGACGGTATGGATCAGATCAAAAAGGCCAAGGCCGACGGTATGAGCGAGGACGATCAAAAATTTTGGTCTGATGAAGTGCAAAGCCTGACAGATGCTGCTATTGCTGGCATCGATCAGGCGCTTGAGGCGAAACAAGCAGAAATAATGCAGGTCTGACTTGCAGGACATGCCAGAAAGGGCGAGTCAAATGGCCGCCAAGGACGTAACGGGCAGTGCACCGGTGCATGTCGCCATCATCATGGATGGTAACGGCCGCTGGGCAACGTCGCGCGGCTGGCCGCGTTTGGTGGGACATCGCCGCGGGGCCGAATGCGTGCGCACCATTGTCGAAGCTGCCCCCGGGCTAGGCATTCGCTATCTGACGATTTACGCCTTTTCGACCGAAAACTGGCGCCGTTCGACCGAAGAGGTGCTGGGGCTGATGAAGATCTTCGCCCGCTATATCCAGAGCGAGGCAGACCGGCTGCATACAGAAGGTGTCCGCCTGCGCTTTATCGGCGGACGCGACCGTTTGGACAAAAAACTGCAAAAGCTGATGGCTGGGATTGAGGCAAAGACCGCAGGCAATGACCGTCTGCATCTGACGGTGGCAATCAACTATGGCGGGCGCGACGAATTGGCCCGCGCAGCGCGCAAGCTGGCCGAAGATGTCGCGGCAGGCAAGATCAGCCCTGATGCGGTGGATGAGGCAGCGCTTGAGGCGCGCCTTGATACCGCCGATCTGCCCGACCCTGATCTGGTGATCCGCACCTCGGGCGAAACCCGTA
>JAOUMG010000225.1 GCA_029881635.1 Paracoccaceae bacterium
CTTCGCTGGGGCGCGCCGCTTTCACCGCAAGGAGGCGCCCAAGTGAACGACACCGTTCCGAGTATCGAGGGCTTTCTGGCAACGGTGCATCCCTATGACAGTCTGCCGCAAGACGAACTGGCGCGTGTCGCCGGTTCCTTTGGCCGCAGAAAGGTGACTGCCGGTTCGGAAATCTACCGGATTGGCGAGGTGCTGGATGGTCTTTTCCTGATCGAAGGCGGTGGTGTCGAAATTCTCGATGGCAATGGTGCGTTGGTATCGTTGTTGGGCCCTGGAAACTCGTTCGGCGAACGGGGCATGATGCGTGACGGGATGGCGGCGACGACGGCGCGCTGCACCGAAGAGGCAACCCTTCTGGTGTTGCCACCCGCTGATTTCCGGCGGCTCGTGGCCGAATTTCCCACATTTGCCAAATTCTTTGACCGCCGCCGCCCTGCCGAGCCGCGCCACAACGATCTGGCCACACAACGGGTCGCCGATCTGATGACGCGCGATCCGGTTTGCTGCGCACCGGATTTGCCCGCAATTCAGGCAGCAAAGCAAATGCGCGACAGGGGTATTTCCAGCCTCACGGTGACGGATGGGGCCGGGGTGCTGTTGGGAATTGTCACAACACGTGATCTGTCGAACCGGGTATTGGCCGCTGGCCGTGACCCGGGCATC
Organism: Paracoccaceae bacterium; assembly: GCA_029881635.1. Classification (GTDB taxonomy): domain Bacteria; phylum Pseudomonadota; class Alphaproteobacteria; order Rhodobacterales; family Rhodobacteraceae; genus Albidovulum. The sequence continues at coordinate 664 of JAOUMG010000225.1, forward strand.
GCGATTGCGGATGTGATGACGGCAGATCCGATCACCCTGCCGCCTGCAGCACTTGGCACCGACATTCTGCATCTGATGCTTGAGCGGTCCATCGGGCATGTACCGATTGTGGACAAGGGCCGATTGATCGGCATCATCACCCAGACCAATCTGACACGGTTTCAGGCGCTGAGCTCTGCCGCCTTGATCCGCGATGTGGCAGGTGCCGCATCGGTGTCCGATATGGCCATGGTCACGGCCCGCATTCCGCAGCTGCTCGCGCAGCTTGTCGCGGGCCATCACGCCCATGAAGTGACGACTCGGCTGATCACCGATATTGCCGATGCCGTTACCCGCCGGTTGCTGGCGATTGCCGAGGCAGAGCTGGGCGCGCCGCCAGTGCCTTACCTCTGGCTCGCCTGCGGCAGCCAGGGGCGGCAGGAACAGACCGGCGTGTCGGATCAGGACAATTGCCTGATGCTGGACGATGCCGTGACCGAGGCTGATATGGCCTATTTCCGGGCATTGGCAAAGATAGTCGCGGACGGGCTGGATGCCTGCGGCTATATCTTTTGTCCCGGCGACATGATGGCGACAAATCCACGCTGGTGCCAGCCGGTGTGGGTCTGGCGCGACTATTTCCGGGGCTGGATTGCCCAACCAGATAACGAAGCCCAGATGCTCGCCTCTGTCATGTTCGATCTGCGGCCCATCGGGGGTTCCGCACGCCTGTTTGGTGACCTGCAGACCGATACACTGAACGCGTCGGCGAAAAATTCGATCTTTGTTGCACATATGGTTTCGAATTCCCTGAAACATACGCCGCCTTTGGGCATGATCCGCAGTTTTGCGACGATCAGGTCGGGCGAGCACCGGGATCATATCGACCTCAAGCATAACGGCGTGGTGCCGGTGACCGATCTGGCACGGGTTTATGCATTGCAAGGCAGGATTGGTGTGGTCAACACCCGCGCACGGCTTCTGGCGGCGGTAGAGGCGGGGGTTATCTCGACCTCGGGCGGGCGCGATCTGATCGAGGCTTATGACCACATCGCCCAGACGCGGCTGGAACATCAGGCAGGGCTGGTCGCATCCGGCGCAAAGCCGGACAATTTTCTGGCGCCCAAGGATCTGTCGGATTTTGAGCGTAGTCACCTGCGTGACGCATTCGTGGTGGTCAGAACAATGCAATCTGCATTGGGCCACGGTAAAGGTATGCTGAGTTGAAGGAAAAATTATGCTGATCGACTTCATTTCGACCATTGCCGTTGGGGTTTCTGCCGCCGGGATCATCTTTATCCTGCGGCATCTTTCAGGATGGCGCGTGGCAAAGTGGGTGCTGCCCGCCGGGGTCGGGTTGGCGATGCTGGGGTTTTCCATCTGGAATGAATATACGTGGTTCTCACGTGTTCAGGCACAGTTGCCGCAAACCGTGGTGATGGCCACGGCCCCCCAGCAAACAATTTTCTACCGCCCCTGGACCTATGCTTTTCCCTTGGTGAACCGGTTTGTAGCGGTGGACAAGACCGATGCGAAAACCTCTGCGACTGATCCGGATCTGTTTGTGGCAAGCGCCATCGTCGCCGCGCGTTGGGGCCGGTCGCAGCGCATCGATGTGGCATTCGATTGCGCCAAGGGCACGCGGGCGGATCTGTTCGGCGGGGCGACAATGGCCGATGACGGCAGCCTGACCGGCGCTGAATGGCGTACCCCTGATGCCGATGACCCGTTGGTGCGGGCCGCTTGCGGGGGGCGCTGACATGGACGATGCCAAGACCCGCCACAGGATTCTGGTTGTCGAGGACGAGGACAATATCGCGCTGGCGCTCGACTATGTGCTGACCCGTGAAGGGTATGCCCATGAGCGGGTCGCCAATGGTGCCGAAGCCATGCCGCGCATTCAGGCAAGCCACCCGGATCTGGTTTTGCTGGATGTGATGCTTCCCGAGGTGTCGGGATACGAAATCTGTCAGGCGGTGCGGATGGATCCCAAACTGAAAGACCTGAAAATCCTGATGATGACCGCGCGCGGATCGGCGATGGAGCGGCGCAAGGGTCTGGCGCTGGGGGCCGACGGCTTTATCGCCAAGCCGTTCGAACTGAAAGAACTTCGCGACGAAGTGCGCCGCCTGCTGGAGGCGGACACCAAAGGGGGTAGCGGGACGTCGGCAGATGTTTAGCCGGTTGAGCCTGCGGCTGAGGGTCTTTCTGTTTTTCGCAGCGCTGGCTCTGGGTAGCCTGACCGCTGTGGCGCTGGGCATGTGGTTCGGGTTCAGGCAGGCGAATGACCCAGAGCTTTTGTCCGCCTTTGTATCGGCGGGACTTGTTGCAGGTTTCACCATTCTGGGGATCTGCGCCTGGGTCTGGTTTTTGTTCGATGAACATGTTGCACGGGCGGCAGAGCGATTGGCGGCAGGCCTGCGCGCGCAGGCACATGCCGGGCTGGACGGCGGAATTGAGACCGGGCTTGCCCGCTATATGGGCGATCTGGCCCCCGCGGCCAAAGCCGTTGCCGAGCATCTGAGCGAAACCCGCGGGGCACTGGCCGAGGCCGTGCAGCGCGAAACAACGCGACTGGCGGATGAAAAACAGCAGCTGGAGGCCTTGCTGGCCGACGTGCCGGTCGGGGTGCTCTTGTGTTCGGGCGATCACCAGCTCGTGTTCTACAACGGTCAGGCTGTTGATCTTCTGGGGGCGGGAACGGCGCCGGGGCTGGATCGGCGGGTGTTTGAATTCCTGCGGGAAGCACCGTTGCGCCATGCCCATCAGCGATTGACAGCCGCCGGTGATGCCGAGGCAGTATCGGATCTGTTGTTGGCGACGGTGACGGGGGCCCGGATGCTGTCGGGCCGGATGCGGTTGCTGGGCGGTGACGGCACGGGGGCCGGATATGTCCTGACATTGCGCGATGTGACCGAGGATCTGGCGGCCCATGCCGGACGTGACCGATTGCTGGAAGAGATCTTCGACACGATCCGCCGGCCTGCCGCAAACCTGATGACCGTGATCGGCGTGATCAACGAGGCAGAAGCAACGCCTGCACTGACCGCCGCACTGGTCGATGAAGTGGGCAGCCTTGCGACGGCGATAACCGGTCTTGGCACCCGCTATGATCAGGCGCGGGCAGGCTGGTGGCCACTGCCGATGACACGCAGCAGCGATCTTCTGGACGGTATCCGCGCGCAGATCGAGGCGGCAGGGTTGCAGGTGACGACAAAGGGCGACGATCTGCTGCTGCGCTGCGACGGATTCGAGATCGTGAGCCTGATGGCAGGATTTGCCAGGCGGCTGTCAGAACCGGGGCAGGCCCGTGCATTCACCGTGGCGCTTGCCGAGGAGGGGACCGGCGCGGTTCTGGACCTTGGATGGCAAGGTGCGCGCCTGCCGGTCGGGGTGCTGGAAAACTGGCTGGCTGAACCGCTGGATCTGGGGGCGGCGGATGTGACCGGGCGGACGGTTCTGGCGGTTCATGCAACTGAATGCTGGCCCGAAACCGGTAGCGCGGGGCATTGTCTGATCCGCCTGCCGATCCGCGAGGCCCGCCGTTACCGGCAACGCCCCCCCGCCATTACCCGGCGCGTGACCTATGATTTCGACTTGCTGTTCAAGGCGCGCGGTGATGCGCTGGCCGATGCGGATCTGGCAGATCTGACTTATGTGGTTTTTGACACGGAAACGACCGGATTGTTGCCATCGGACGGAGATGAGATTGTCCAGATCGCCGGTTTGCGACTGGTCAATGGCCGAAAGATTCATGGCGAAGTCTTCGACATGCTGGTCAATCCACGCCGCCCGATTCCACCCCGGTCAACCGACGTTCATGGCATCAGCGACGCAATGGTTGCAGATGCCCCCGGAATTGAAGATGCGGGGCGGCAGTTTCACCGCTTTGCCGAAGGGGCGGTGTTGATCGCCCATAATGCGCCTTTTGACATGGCCTTCCTGCATCGTCACGAGCCTGGAATCGGGGTGACATTCGAAAACCCGATACTCGATACAGTTTTGCTGTCGGCCGTCGTCTTCGGGCAGGGGGAAAGCCATAGCCTTGATGCTTTGACCGCGCGATTGGGCATCACCATCCCCGAGGCGCTGCGGCACACTGCCCTTGGCGATGCGGAGGCCACGGCGGAGGCCTTCCTGAAGCTGCTGCCAATGCTCAAAGGTCGGGGGTTTCATACATTTGGCGATGTTCTGAATGAGGTTCGCAAACATGGTCGGCTGTTGAAAGACCTCAATGCC
>JAOUMG010000226.1 GCA_029881635.1 Paracoccaceae bacterium
GATCCTCCAGAAGATCGATTGCGGTTGTGTCAAAGGGCGAAGAAAACACCGGAATCCCACGCCGTGCGGCATGGTCAAAAATCGGTTTGTGCCATTCCCAGGGCGTATGCGCCTCGGCATAGAGCTCATAGAGGGTGCGACCATCCCAAAGACCGCCTTTGATCTGGAAATCAGGCAGGTTGCTGTCGAGCGTGATCGTGTCAGGTCTGTAGGTCTGAATTTTGACCGCGTCCGCGCCAATCCGGGCGGCCGCGTCAATCAGTTCAAAAACGCGCTCTAGCTTGCCATTGTGATTGGCCGACACTTCGGCAATGCAATAGGGCGGATGGCTCGGGCCGATTTTTCGACCGGCAATTTCGAATTCATGGATCATGGTCAGCCTTACGAAAGGTCGGTTTTTCCAGCATCATCAGAAAACTTAGCAAGCAGGATCACATCATGGAACGTTCCATTTATGAAGTGATGCTGGCGTAGGCATCCTTCGCGCACAAAGCCCAGTTTCTCGTGCAAACGCAATGATGCAGCGTTGTATCCCAGGACTTCGGCCCAGACTTTCCGAAGGCCCAGCGGACCGAAGGCCTGTGCGAGCGCCAGAGAAAGCATACGTGTCGCGGTTCCTTTCGGGGCTGTCGGGGCGGTGTAAAACCCCCACTCGCACCGCCCGTGTACAGGTTTAATCGAGCTCAGACCAACCACACCGCAGTCCACACCGTCTGCCTCAAACACGAAATAACAGCAATCGTCTGAATCCAGCACCGAGCTTAACCATTTGTCGTGCTCTTCCGGTGTGATCAGGGATTGGTGGAAAACATTCTGTCGAACAAAGGGTGCATTGCGCCATGCCAAGAGGTTTGCCTTGTCAGATGCTCTCAACTTTCGCAGTTGGTCAGCCATTTTTTGCCACTCCGACCTGATCCATTGCATCTGCGACACGGTTTGCGCCCTGTCCATCTGTTAACGCGGAAGAACGCGTTGAGAGATTCCGGACGAATTCCCTATCAGCGCGCACACGCTGCAAAAACGCCAAAGCCCCGGTCAAATCGGGCGAACGGGTCAGATCGGCCAGAATTGCTGCCGCGCCCGCTGCTTCCAGCCCGTTTGCGACCGGCACCTGATTGTCTGCGATGATGATCAATCCGGCCGGAAGGCCAAGGCAACACCGTTCCCAGGCGGTTGATCCCGCCGCTCCGATTGCCACATCGGCATCGCTCATCAATCGCGCCATGTTCTCAACCTGAACCAATACCTCAACCTGCGATCCAATACTGGCTGCCAGCTTTTGTACCCTGTCCAGAGACGTTGCCGATTGCCCCATGACGACGGTTACCTTAAGCCACGCCGCCAGTTCGCCGGAAACAGCCATGAGAGTTTTTGTCGTCGCATCAATCGGGTCTGAACCTCCGAAGTTGATCAACAGATGTTCTGCAACCGCATGTTCCCGTCGTTTTATACTCGGTTTGCGCTGGTGAGAAAACTCAGAGCGCAACAAAGCGAAATCGGGGCCGATCAACAAAGTACTGCCCGGCGGCACAAGGCTTTTGTATTCAGCACACCCGCGTCCGAGGTTTTGATCGAGAAGTATGTCGCAGCGATGCGATCGGTTGGCCAGATCATCGATGACCAGTGTTCGAACGCCTTCGGGTATCGTGATCTTTTCCCATTCTGCGTCCAGATCGTAGTGATCGACGATTACCCATTCCGGCGATAGATCACTTATCGCAGCCTTGGCTTTTTCAGGGCTGCGATCCGGTAGAACCACAAGATCGAAGCCGGACTGGACGATGAGCGAGTTGATGTTTCCCTTCAACTCCTGACACAGAAAATGGCAAATCCATCCCCGTTCCTTCAATGCGCCCGCGAGCGTCAAGCACCGCATCACATGTCCGGTTCCAATCGCAAACGAACTGTCTGCGCGAAAAACGACGGTATCCATATCTTTGACTTTTCAATCTTTTGCGACTAGCGATCTGGCGGAGAATGAGTGCGAGCACCGAATGTCCGGCATTCAAGAAGGTACCGCAATCAACACTGCAAGATCGGAACTGACAAGTGAAAAAGAGCTACGACTGGATAGTCATTGGTGGCGGATTCAAATCGATGGTTGCCGCCTATGCCTTAGCGTCCAAAGGCTTTTCTATTCTGCTGTTGGAAAACGGAAAATCCCTGGGCGGTTTCATGGCACCCATTCGCTGGGGCGATTTCTGGATCGATAAGGGCCCGCAGTTTTTCGATAATTTCAGCGAGGAAGACAAAAACTTCATTGTCGAAATGGTCGGTGAAAACGTACTTGAAGACATCGGTTTCGCCTATGCCTCCTATTTGAATGGTACCAAAACGGACGGATTTGCTATTCCGGACTGGCGGGCGAAGGGAGAGGGTTTCAGCAATAAGATTTTTGCTGACATCATTCAGAGACGCCTGAATTCCAGCGGGCCCCCGGCCCATTTCGAAACGTTTGACGACGTGCTCTTGTATGACGGTGGCGAAGTTCTGGTGGATGAGTTCCGGCAAATGACCCGGAAGTTCTTGCGCACCGAGGCGAAAAACCTCAGCCCTCATGCCAATCGAATGGTGACGTATCTAGGTCGCAAACTACTCTTTGATCAGGACATCTCGGTAGACCTGAAAAAGTCGCCCATTATCGATGGATTTCTGGCAGCGCAAAAAAAAGGCGTCTCAGAGACCCGTTACAACCTCTACCCCAGAGGTTCAAACCTCGAAACTGTGCGGATCGCTATGGAAAAGGCGCTTAAGACTGCTGGCGTCGATGTGTTGTTGAACAATTCGCTGCTCTCGGTTGATGCGGATACAAAGAGCTGCAGCTTTAATGACGGATCCGCAAATTATGGCAGTTTGTTTTTCGGCTGCGACGCGCGCGAGGCAGAAAAACTGCTGTTCGCCACGCAAACGCTGCTGGATCAAACCCAGATGCTTCCAGAGATTTTCCACTGCTTCACGGTCCCCCGGAAAAGCATGGATGAAGCCTATTATCTTGTTGATTATGACCCTTCGCATCTATCAACCCGCATGACGAATTTCAGCAATTACATGAACGCCTATGATGACGAGGATTACGGCATCTTCTGCGTTGAGCAGGCAATCGAGCGGGACGACGCAGACTGGGTGACGCCGGACCGTATGCAAGGCCGGATTTTCGAAGAGGCGCGCGAGACCGGCAACGTAACTTGCGATCATTTTAAATCCGCCAAGTCATTTCGAATACCGGTTACCTATAAGGTCCCGTTAACCGGCTTTGTCGACGCGAATGATCACCTTTTGTCAAAGGTTACTGAAAAGTTCGGGTCCGATGTCGTCATCCCCAATTCGTTGTCCCTGACACGAAAAGAGACCTTGGACGATTTGAGGATGCTTGAGATTCTGTGAGGATTTTTCGGAACTCACCGAGTTGCGGCAAAAAATGAATGTGCCCGCTGATCCGGCAGAGTTCATCTTGCTATTTCCAGACACCGTCAACGGGCGAATGTGTCAATCCCGGTCCTCTCAGGTGTCCTTGCCACCGAAACTTGCATGAATGATCGCCCGCAAGAGTGTCAGCTGCTTGGCCCGCTTGCGGCGGGAAAACAGAACAACCGGTGAGATGAGCTGAAGTGTCGCCTGGGCCAACGCTCGCCCGCGGGCGAAGGGTTGCCCGTGCTTGCGCGTCGCGTAGATCCGGGAATGGCCCATATGCCAAGCCTTCAACGTGGCCATTTCAACGTTGCGGGCCGAAGATGTACCTCCGGCATGCTGTACCACAGCGTTACGAATGAACATCAAGGGACCGCAAGCGGCCTGCAAACGCAGCGCCAAGTCGTCATCTTCGTGAAACAGGAATATTTCGGGGTCGAAGCCGCCAACCTTGTCAAAATCGGACCGCCGGACAAAGAACGCAGCACCCGACAAGATTGAAACAACCCTGTCGGAATCGGGCCAGCCGCGTGCCATCCATTTCGAGCGGGGCATCAGATAGCTTTTCCGTTTGAAAAATTCGCCCCCATCGGCCTCGGCGATGCGGGGGTTCATGGCGGAGGCTGTCGGATAGCGCGCGGCGGCGGCGACAAGTTCGTCCAGCGCATCGGGTGCCAAAGTGGCATCGGGATTGAGGAAGAGCAAAAACTCGGTGGTGGCAATTTCTGCCCCCTGATTGCAGGCCACTCCGAAGCCACGGTTAACTTCATTGCGGATCAGGCGGGCATTGTGGCGTTGCGCACAAGTGGCCAGTGCGGCACCATCGGTCGAGGCATTGTCGACCAGAACCACTGGCACCCCTTCGGGTACAGATGCCAGCATATCGGGCAGCACCGCCATGCTGTTGTAGCAGACACTGACAATAGTCACCTTGTTCGAAACTGGGCTCGGCATGTGGTTCGTATCCGGTACGGTTTTCAGGGTTTTCGCGCGTTACCTGTCCAATGGCAATGGCACCGCGTATTTCGCCCCCCAAAAACAGCAAAGGACCCCGGCCTTGCGCCGGGGTCCCTTAAAGCTAAGCGAATTCCGCAAGGAAATGCGGGTAAGATTATTCGGCGTTTTCCGCCACGATCTCTTCGCCGGTCTCCTGATCGACCATTTTCATGCCAAGGCGTACCTTGCCACGGTCGTCGAAGCCCAGAAGCTTGACCTTCACTTCCTGACCTTCCTTCAACGCCTCATTCGGGTGCTGAAGACGCTTGTTGGCGATCTGGGACACGTGGACCAGACCGTCACGCTTGCCGAAGAAGTTCACGAAGGCGCCGAAATCGACCAGCTTCACAACCTTGCCGGTATAGATCTTGCCTTCTTCCGGCTCGGCCACGATCGAATAGATCATGTCATAGGCCTTCTTGATCGAGTCTGCATTGGCCGAAGCGATCTTGATCACGCCATCGTCGTTGATA
>JAOUMG010000228.1 GCA_029881635.1 Paracoccaceae bacterium
TTCTCCTTGCGGCGTAACCGGTCTAATCCATGCCCCGGCCCAAGGCTATAGCGGGTTGCACTTACGTCGTTACCGGTCAATCGCCACCCGCCTTAATCCGTGCGGTCCTGGCTGAAAAGGTAAACAACGAGTCCGATCAGCAGCGGCACGAGAAAGAAGAGGAAAATACCGACAAAGGGCGTTTCGGGCTGCACCGCCGTTTCGGCCACGCTGTCATGCACACGACCCGACAGGAACTGCAACAACCCTGCCCCGCCAATGCCGAACATATTGAGAAAGGTCACGCCGCGCCCGACCATATGGGGCGGAAAGAATGCGCGCCCATGCGACATGATTGCCGGAAAGGATGAACCAAACAGCCCCAGCGCCGCCAAAAGGATGGTCGCGGTGATGAAACCATTTGCCGGAAACAGCGCCAAAAGCGCGAGGCTGGCCGCTGCCAGCAGATTGCCGGCAAAGACCGTCCATTTGCGGGTGCCGAATATGCGGTCGAGCGGGCCGTAGGCAAAATTGCCCACCACCATCATCAACCCCATGATCAGCGTCGCCCTGCCAATGCCCGTCGGGCCTGCGCCGAATACATCGGCAAGATAAGGGCCAGCCCAGAGCCCCCGCATCGCGGCCATCGGGGCATAGGCCACCGCCATCAGCGGCAGGATCGCCCAGATCCCCGGTATCCTCAAAAGATCGCTGAGCTTGCCCCCCATGCCCGGTGCCATCGTCACGCGCGGCGGATCACGCAAAAAGACCGCAATGGCCAGCGACACGGCGATGGTCACCAGCGCCAGCCAGACCAAGGTCTGCCGCCAGCCGATCGCTTCGGCCAGCATGGCCAACGGCGCCGATCCCGCGAGATTGCCGATTGATCCGATGCCTATGACAGCACCGGCGAGCGTCCCAAAGATTGCAGGGCGGTAGATGCGGGCGAAAATGTAATAGGAGGCCATCAGAACCGGCGCGCAGCCGACCCCGATAAGAGCCATTGCGACATGGACCGCAACCGGGCCCTGGGCGGCCGCGAATATCAGCGCACCGCCCGCCCCACCGCCTGCCAGCAGGATTGAAGTCGTCCAGCGCGGCCCGAACCGGTCCAGCGCCATGCCCACCGGCAGCTGCATCAGCGCGAAGGTCAGAAACAACAGCCCCGAGGAAATTGCCAGATCGCCCGCCGAGGCGCCGATTTCCGTACTCAGGACCGGCGACAGAACCGCCAGAAACGCGCGGTAGAACTGGCTGAGCACATAGCCTGCCACCAAAAACGTCAGACCTGCCCGCATGTTAACCCCGACCCGATTTTGCGCGCGAGATTGCAGCGGAACCGAAGCACTTACAAGGCGGCGCGGTCTTTCATTTCGGGAATACGCCATGGGTAATTGCGATATGCGGGGAAACAATAACCGCAGAACCTGCCGAATTTGCGCGCCTCAGGCTGCCCCGGATTTCGCAAAAAATTGCGCTTTAATTAATTTGAATCAATGCGTTAATTGGAAATATCTGGATTGGGTTTTTTTCTGCGATGCCGCAAAGATGCCGCAATCGCACCCCAACTCGGCCCGATTGCAGGACCAAAAAGCAAGGGTAGCTGCTTAAGGCTTCCCTCGGCATCGCGTATAACAGCCCCCACCCATTGCGCGGTGCCGAGGTCTTTCCTTCCCCCAAGAACCATCTTAGAAATCCTCAACCACGGAGGATATGATGCGTGATTTTCAGCGTCCGGGCCGCTCACCGGTACTGGCGTCGAACGGGATGTGCGCCACGTCGCACCCTCTGGCCGCCAAGGTCGCCATCGAGACATTGGAAGCAGGCGGCAATGCCGTGGATGCGGCCATTGCCGGGGCTGTATTGCTGGGGCTGGCGGAACCGCAGATGTGCGGCATCGGTGGTGATTGCTTCGTACTGCTCAAACCACCGGGTGAAGAGCGTATTGTCGCGCTGAACGGATCGGGGCGCGCGCCTGCCGGTCTGAACGCCGCTGCCCTGCGGGACCGTGGGCTGGACGCCATTGGACTGACCAGCGCCGATGCCGTGACGGTACCCGGCGCCATCGATGCCTTTTGCCAGCTATCAAAGGATTGGGGCAAGCTGGGTCTGTCCCGGTCGCTGGCGCCAGCCATCCGCTATGCCGACGAAGGGATACCCGTGGCCCCGCGTGTGGCCTTTGACTGGGCCCGTTCGGCCCACCGGCTGTCGGGCGATGCAAAACGGTACTATCTGGACAGCGGGAAACCTTTGACCACAGGCCAGGTTTTCCGCGCGCCCGGTCAGGCCGAGGTGCTGCGCCGCATTGCCCGGCAAGGTCGGGCCGGGTTTTACGAAGGCGAGGTGGCCGCCGATATGGTCGCGTCGCTGAATGCGTTGGGTGGCGCGCACACGGCAGATGATTTTGCCGCTACCGCCTGTCTTTACGGTGACCCGATCACCGGGCCTGCGCAGGGCCATGAACTGGTCGAACATCCGCCCAACGGTCAGGGGGCCACGGCGATCCTGATGCTGAACATCCTGTCGCATTTCGATCTGGCCGGGCTTGACCCTTACGGCGCCCAGCGCGCGCATCTGGAGGCTGAGGCGACCAAGCTGGCTTACGACGCCCGCGACCGCTTTATCGCCGACCCGGACCATACGACGCGTCTTGACCATATGCTGGCGTCGGAAACAGCCGCAAAGCTTGCCGCCCTTATCGACCCTAAGCGCGCCATGCCGACGCCGCCCAAACCGGCCGAGGTCGTCCACCGCGACACGGTGTATCTGACGGTAGTGGACCGCGACCGCATGGCGGTGTCGCTGATCTATTCGATTTTCTGGGGTTTTGGCGGGGGTCTAGCCTCGTCGAAATTCGGCATTCTGTTTCAGAACCGTGGCGCAGGATTTACCCTGACCGAAGGCCACCCCAATGAAGCAGGCCCTGGCAAACGCCCGATGCATACAATCATTCCGGCGATGTTGCGCAAGGAGGGGCGGCTGATCATGCCCTTCGGTGTCATGGGCGGCGACTATCAGCCTGCGGGACACGCGGCCTTTGTCACCAATTTTGCCACTTACGGGATGGACCCGCAAACCGCCATCGATGCGCCGCGGACCTTCTTTGACGAGGGAAAGTTGCAGATTGAAACCAGTTACCCGGCCTCGGTCGTTGAGGAACTGGCCGCAAAAGGGCATGACATCGCCCTTCGTGAAAGCCCGCTGGGTGGCGCACAGGCCATCCTGATCGATGGCACCGGGGTGTTGCAAGGCGGATCCGATCCGCGCAAGGATGGCTGCGCCCTTGGATACTGAGGCAGGCTGCTTTGCGCTTCTGGAAACATGCGCATCTATATCAGCTTGTTTGGATATAAGTGCCATATCCTGACGAGCGTGGTTCCCGTCGGGAAAGATAAGTGGGGCTAGTGTTTTGGCACCGAGGGGCAGATCGCCCCTGGCCGCAATGCGGTTCCTTCAGTTCATCTGGAACTGAAGCGGATAGCGCCCGTCTTCGAAATCCCCGAAAAGATCCGGCAGATCGGGGTGATCGACCGGCTCGCCAGAGTAATCCGCAATCAGGTTCTGCTCTGACACATAGGCCACATAATAGCTTTCGTCATTTTCGGCCAGCAGGTGATAGAAGGGTTGCTCTTTCAACGGGCGACTGTCTTCGGGAATGGCGGCATACCATTCATCAGTATTGGCAAACATGGCGTCCACGTCGAACACGACACCGCGGAAGGGGTGCTTGCGATGCCGCACCACCTGACCCAGATAATATTTCGCACGTGTTTTCAGCATAAATTCCCAAGCCCTGATTTTCTTGATAAACCTTTGACCCTAACGATGTCTATCGCGCATCCGCGAATCGGTGGAAACAGTCTGTGAACCTCAGACATACAGTGTTGGCAAGTGTTGCAGCCCTGCCGCGACGAACCAGCCTGCATTCCGCGTCCGCGTCTGATGCTGAGGGAGTTTTCAGTCCTCTGGTTTTCGTGATTTCCCCTGACGTGAAATTTAGGTAAACTGCATAAAAATATAAAAGAGTGAGGCAGTATGAGCAGACTTCTCCGCCTTGGCGTATTGTTGTTGCTGGTCTCTTGCGGGGGCGGACAAAATTCGGCGCCGCGCAATCTGGACAATGCGTGTTCGATCATCGACCAGCGCCCAACCTACCTGAAGGCCATGCAGCGCGCCGAGCGTAAATGGGGGGTGCCGGTACATGTGCAGATGGCGACAATCTACCAGGAATCCAAGTTTGTCGCCAATGCCCGCACACCGCATAAATATGCCTTGGGGATAATTCCGATGGGACGGCAAAGCTCGGCCTATGGATTCAGTCAGGCAATCGACGGCACCTGGGATGATTACCGCAAGGCGACGCGGCGGTTTGGGGCGCGGCGCAACAAGATCGACGATGCCACCGATTTCATGGGTTGGTACATGGACCAGAGCGAACAGAAGCTCGGCCTGTCAAAATGGGATGCCCGCAACCAGTATCTGGCCTATCACGACGGCCACAGGGGCTATGCGCGCGGAAGTTACAGGGAAAAGGCCTGGCTGATGCGGGTGGCCGACGAGATCAGCCAAAGGGCGGATCTTTACCAACTGCAACTGATCGGCTGCGGCAAGATCTGAGCGTCGCTCAGTTGCGACGACGCTTGCGCCTGTCAGCTTCGTAAGGAATTGAAAAGAGGGTGCTTTTATAACTTTCTCCAACCCTGAACGGCTCCAGTATCACCCGGGTCTGGCTGCCGGATTCGTCCGTCACGATCCATTGGCGCAACGTTACGGGGTTTGCCGAAAACGCCAGTTGCAGGGTGCCGTATTCGGGGTTTTCGGGGTCTTGGGCGGTGACGATGGTCAGCGCGCCCTCTTCGGAATGGCCGACCACCATCTTGGCCTGCCCCAGA
>JAOUMG010000227.1 GCA_029881635.1 Paracoccaceae bacterium
AAGGCCACGCTGTCACACTCGTGACACCAGCCGGCACACCCGCCAGCTGGACGTCCTACACGGTTGAACATGACCGTTTTCAGGCGCGCCTGATCGAACGCGGCGTCACGATCATCGCCTCCACTCTCATGACAGGTCTGGGCCAAGGATCCGCAATGCTGGCTTGCGCCTATTCGGGTGTTACCCGCGATATTCCCTGTGACAGCTTCATCCCCGTCACCTCGCGCGAACCGCAAGATGGCCTCTGGTCGGCGCTGAAGGACCGCAACCTTGCTACGCTTGAACGCATCGGCGATGCAAAGGCACCAGGCCTGATCGGACATGCGGTTCATGATGGCCACCGCGCCGGGCGTGCATATCTTGCGCGGCCTGAAGACCTGGCCATCCGCCGCGAACGGGTGGTGATCGCTTCTGTCGGAGCGTAGCGGAAATTAGCCCTGATCGCAGGTCGTGAATTGACAAATCACCGAAATGCCGCGATCAGACCATGACCCGCTTTTCGTTATGGTAACGTTTTTCATGAGCCAACGCCTTCCACCCCTCGCCTGGCTCCGTGCCTTTGAGGCATCGGCACGCCATCTGAGCTTCACCAATGCAGCGCATGAACTGAACCTGACCCAGGCGGCCATCTCCAAACAGGTCAAGCTTCTGGAGCATTTCCTTCGCGAACCGCTCTTTCAGCGCAAGCCTCGCAGCCTGATCCTGACCAAGGTCGGGGCCGACTATCTGCCCAAGGTGCGCGATGCGTTCGACCGGCTTGCCGCGGGCACGCAAGAGGTGTTTGGCAATCGACGTTCTGAGGTTCTGACCATCCGTTCAGCAGCGGGGTTTTCCGTCAACTGGATCGCGCCCCGTCTTCCACGGTTTTTTGAAAAGCACCCCCAAACCCCGATCCGCATTGTCTCCAGCGTCTGGAGCGAAGAGTTCGAAAAGGAGCGCTTCGATCTCGACATTCATTATGGACTGGGCAAATGGCCCGGCTTTGTCAGTCACCGGCTGACATGGGAATTTCTTGCGCCGCTTTGTGCGCCCGGACTACAAACCGGGCCGAAATCATTGAAATCGCCCAAAGATCTGTCCCGACACAGGCTGCTCCACGTGATGGGATATCAGGAGGGTTGGGCGGTCTGGCTTAGCCATGTCGGCGCAAACTCCGTCGATGCCGGGCAAGGCATTCAATTTGATACCTCGCTTCTGGCCTTTGAGGTTGCCGCCACAGGTGCCGGTGTGGCACTGGGGCGGACATCCATGTCGGAAAAGGAAATTGCCTCCGGTCGGCTCATCAAGCCTTTTTCGCAATCCGTTCCCGTCAAAGAGGCCTTTCACCTTATCGAACCGGATGACGGCACACCCCATCCAGACGCCCATATCTTTCGCGACTGGTTGCTGGAAGAGGCGAAAATGGCCAAGAACCCGGCCCATCCGGAAGCCTGATATCGCGCCACCCGGCCCGTCGGCACCTTCAGCGGGCCTCGCGGGCACACAAAATCATTGCGCACCCAGTTACCAGTCGGCAATGTTCGACAAGCCAGTCCGCGGCTGCATATGGCGGTGTAGGGGGACCGAATGAACCAGCCTTCTCAGATCAATCCTGTGGATTGCCTGCCCGACACCGACTGTCAGCAATTGCAGAATTGCCGCAAACCTGCTGCTGAAGCCCATTCAATTCCGCCCGTATTTTACATTTCTCAAACCTTTGCAACGCGTGAGATTGACCGGATTTTTCGGCATGCCTGGATTGGGGTCGGCCGCGCAGACAGGCTGGCTAATCCCGGTGATTTTGAAACACTCGACATTGCCGGGCAATCACTGATCCTGCTGCGCGACAGCCATGGCCAATTGCGTGCCTTCGCCAATACATGCCGACACCGGGGGGCAAGGCTGCTGGATGGTAACGGCAACTGCCGGGGCATCCGCTGCCCCTTCCATTCCTGGGCCTACAAGCTCGACGGAACGCTGGCAGGTGTACCGAGGGCCGAAACCATCGTGGGATTCAACCGCTCCGACTACGGTCTGATCGCCTATCAGGTGGCAGAGCGGCTCGGCTTTGTCTTTGTCTGCCTTGATCCGGCCGCCCTGGAAATAGACACATGGCTGGGTGATTTTGTGGCCCTTCACACACCTTGGCCGATTGAAACGCTGGTCTCGACCCGGCGGCGCGAATTGACGGTGGAATGCAATTGGAAAGCCTTCATCGAGGTATTCAACGAATACTACCACCTGCCCTTCGTCCATCCGGATTCGATCAATGATGTTTACAGGGATCCCGATCAGGGTGATGCCGTAAAGGGTGCCTTTGCCAGCCAGTTCGGCAGCACAGAAGGCACCGGCGGGCTGCTGCAAACAACCCAGCAAAAACCGTTGCCGCATATGCCGGGGCTTTCAGGGCGCGAAGTTGCCGGGGTTCGCTACACTTGGGTCTTTCCCAACATGACATTTGCCGCAGGCACCGATGCGCTCTGGCTGTATGAGGCCTATCCGCTTGGGCCGAACCGCTGCCAAGTCTTCCAGACCGCGTGTTTTCCACCTGAAACCGTGGCCCTGACCGATTTTGACGAAAAGGTTGCAGCTTATTACCACCGGTTGGATGCGGCATTGGCCGAAGATATCCCAGCACTGGAAAGCCAGCATCGCGGCCTGTCAAACCCGGATGCCCGGCCCGGACGTTTCCATCCGCATCTTGAATCCAACGTTGCGGGTTTCGCCTATTGGTACGCGGGCCAGATGTAAAACCCCCAATTCGTTGCTGCTATAGCTGAACCGGTCCGCCGAAACCGCCGCTAATCGAGGTGAAACCCTCGGTATTCTTTTACGGCTGACAGGCTTAGCAGTGTTTTCATCTGTGCCACCGAGGGAATAAGCGACAGACGGTTGCGGTAAAGGTTTTCATATGCATCGGTATTTCTGGCTGCCAGCCGGATCAGGTAGTCGAATTCGCCCGATATCAGGTGGCATTCAAGGATCTCCGGCATCTGTTTTACTGCCGCCTCGAAGGACGTGATGTCGTCTTTCCTCTGGCTCGTCAGCTTGACCTCGATGAACACCTGAATCTCCAGCCCGACCGCCTTTCGGTTCAACCGCGCGGCATAGCCGGAAATTACCCCGTTAGTTTCCATCATCTTGACCCGCCGGTGGCATGCCGAAAGCGACAGACCTACCTGATCGGAAAGCCGCGCCATGGATATCTGACCGTCAAGTTGAAGTACGGAAAGAATATTCCGATCAATTTGATCCATAGGAATTTTTCCTAATATTATTGCATATATCCATATTCATTGCGATTTTTTCCCAAATAGCAAGAAATTCAAAAACCTTTCCAATCGCTAAAATGCTATTCTTTCTGTGTCTCAACTGAGACCTACACAACCAACGGAGGGAAGCATGTCCCAAAAAATAGTCGTCGGCTTCGACGAAAGCGCGGGCGCGCAACGCGCACTCGACTTCGCCGTAAAAATGGCCAAGGCCCAAGGTGCAGGCATCGTTGTCGCGCATGTGTTGGAATGGTCGCCCTATTCCTTTCTGACACCCATGGAGATCGAAGAGCGCCACAAACGCCGCGGCGAAGAGCTTGCGCGGGCCGAAAGCGCCCTCCTTGCCCCGGTCGTCAAGAAGCTTGAAAGCAGTGGCGTCACCGTCACTACTGCATTGAGATACGGCCACATCGCGGAAACGCTTTGCGATATCGCTGAAAAAGAGGGCGCCAGTCAGATGGTTATCGGCCGCACCGGCCATTCCTCCTTACCATCGCGTCTTTTCGGTTCCGTCGCCGGTGGTCTTGCGCAATCCGCGCCCGTTCCACTCACCATCGTGCCATAAAAAATCTGAACAGGGATAGTTATGCATAGAAACATCAACCGAGCGGTCTTGGCCGCGACGGCCACGCTTGCGGCAACTTCGCCTGCGGTGGCCCAATCCATCGACGAAACCGTTAACCAGCTTTTCGCCAGTTCGACTGGCTGGTTTGTCAACTTCATCTTCAGCCCCTTCCCCGGCACGTCCTTTCCTTGGATCGTCGCCTGGCTTGTGGTCGCCGCAACCGTGTTCACCGTTTATTTCGGGCTGATCCAGTTCCGCGCCTTCCCGCATTCGATCTCGCTCGTCAAAGGTGACTATTCGGACCCGAATGATGCAGGCGAGGTCAGCCATTTCCAGGCGCTGGCAACCGCTCTTTCCGGCACCGTCGGTCTTGGCAATATCGCCGGTGTTGCCGTCGCGGTCAGTATCGGCGGACCCGGCGCGACATTCTGGATGATCCTTGCGGGTCTCATGGGGATGGCGTCGAAGTTCACCGAATGTACGCTGGGCGTCAAATACCGCAACGAATACGAAGATGGCACCGTTTCAGGCGGCCCAATGTACTACATGACCAAAGGCTTTGCCGAACGCGGACTGCCAGCTGGCAAGTTCATGGCGATCCTGTTCTCTGTATTCTGTATCCTCGGTGCGCTTGGCGGCGGCAATATGTTCCAGGCCAATCAGGCCCATGCGCAAATTGCCAATGTCTTCGGCGACTTTCCCGGCTGGATCACCGGCGTGATCTTCGCGGTCATCGTTTTTGCCGTCATCGTTGGCGGTCTAAAGTCCATCGCCAGCGTTACCGAAAAGGTCGTGCCATTCATGGGGGTTCTTTATGTCCTCACCGCCCTGGTCATCATTTTGATGAACTTCGACAAGATCGGCTGGGCGTTTGGTCAGATCATTGATGGTGCTTTCACCGGTCTCGGCGTTGCCGGCGGTATGGTCGGTGCATTGATCCAGGGCTTCAAGCGTGCCGCCTTCTCCAACGAAGCGGGCGTGGGTTCGGCGGCCATCGCACACTCGGCCGTTCGTACCAAGGAACCGATCACCGAGGGCTTCGTGTCGCTGCTTGA
>JAOUMG010000229.1 GCA_029881635.1 Paracoccaceae bacterium
AGTCTGCGGGCGACATCCTCGATATAAGGGTTCAAGCCACGGTTTTCGTGCACGACGACGACTGCCGGCAGTTTGCCTTCGACCCCTGCCGGGCGAACGAGATAGCCGCGCACATCGCCATGACCATTGGGGGAAGGATAGGTGATGTATTCGCCCTTGATCTCGGGGTCGTTGAAACTCACCTGTTCGGCCAGGGCATAATCCGGGCTCATCATGCTGAGAATGGCACCGGCGGTCAGCCCACCCACGGCATATTTGCCGGCGCGATCCAGGAACTGACGCTTGGTGATTATGCCGTGGGCATAGAAATCATACAGCTCAAGCAGATCCTGATTGAAATCTTTGGCAGTCATCCTTGTCATTGCAGTCTCCCGTTTGATTTCCAACTGAAAGGGTTTGTCCAAGATTTCGGCGAATAATAGCACAGATGTGCAAGCGTTCGGGTCAAATTCTTGTCCTGCGCCGTCAGTGGCTGTCCAAGCGGAGCGGCGCCGATATAATGCCACCGGAACTATAATGAGGGCGGCATGGCACTGGTTGTTTATTCGGCACTTTACGGACAGGCAGAACCGCTCAATGAAAGGGTGTTTGGCGGGTTTGACAGCTGTCGCAAAGTGTTTTTCACAGACAGGGAAGGTCTGGCCTTACCCGGCGCCGAGGTAATCCATGATCCATTGGATGGGCTCGACCCTGCCCGTGCGTCCCGTCGGGCAAAGCTGATGCCCCATCGTTTTTTTCCCGACGCGGAATGGTCTGTCTGGCTTGACAACAAATCGCGCCTGTTGGCGGATCCGGTCACGATCGTCGACAAATTACAGGCCCAATCGGATGCGGGCTTCTTTGCCTTCCCGCATTTCCGACGCAAATGTGTCTATCAGGAAGGGCAGACGGTTTGGGAAAACGGGCTGGATGACTACAAACTCGTAAAAGAACGCATGAATCACTATCGCGCCGAAGGCATGCCGGTGAATGCTGGCCTGATCGAAGGGCATTTTATCGTGCGTCGTCATAATGTGCCTCAGATTTCTCATTTTGGCGATCGTTGGTTTGAGCATGTCCTGCGCTACAGTCGGCGCGATCAGATTTCGTTTCCCTATCTCGCGTGGAAACTGGGGTTGCAATATGAGTTCATCACAGCGCTTGAACGCCGAGAAACGGTCGAACTGACGGTTTATGACCGGAACCTCAGAGATCCCGATTTCCCACGCAAGAACGTAGCCTACCAGAAATTGCGCCAGTTCTATCACAAAGCCCGACGGGTATTGGGGCAATGAGCGATGCATTTTGGACAATGTCTGTTACCACCGAAGGCGCGGGGCTTTATGAGCTGACAGACGACATTCGAAAGTGGTGTGCGGGTAAGGGGAACGGCATCTTGACCCTGTTTGTTCGCCATACCTCCTGCTCGCTCCTCATTCAGGAAAATGCAGACCCGGAAGTCCGCAATGACCTCAGCGCATTTTTCGAACGGCTGGTGCCACCCTCGGATCATCCGGCGATGTCCTATCTGACACATGTTTACGAGGGCCCCGATGATATGCCAGCCCATATCAAGGCAGCGCTTATGCCGGTATCTTTAAACATACCGGTGATATCCGGGTGCCCGGCATTGGGAACATGGCAGGGAATTTACCTGTTCGAACATCGCCGGGCACCAAGAGATCGCCAAATTGTGGTGGCATTAACGGCGATCTGACCGTTTTGCGTGGGTCGCTGGCCAAAATCAGCCCCCGGGTGGTGGATCTGTTCCTCAACAGAGCAGATCTCCGGCGGTGACTATGACCAAACACATATCGCATGGCCTTTGCTTGCAGTTGCAGGTGAGAAATTGTGACACTTTCCCCCCAGTCTGGACTTCGCTTATCTGGTGTGGGCAATTGCCCCCTACCCAATTCCTAGCGGTGCACCTATAGTGCCTGTGGAAAACTAACGACCAAGACCGAGGTGAAGGCTATGCGCTGTCCGTTTTGCGGGAATGTAGATACGCAGGTAAAAGATTCGCGGCCCGCCGAGGATCATGTCGCGATCCGCAGACGGCGCTTCTGCCCTGCGTGCGGAGGACGTTTTACCACTTATGAGCGTGTCCAGTTGCGCGATCTGGTGGTCATCAAATCTTCGGGTAAACGCGAGGATTTCGACCGAGACAAACTGGAGCGATCGATCCGAATCGCCATGCAGAAGCGCCCGATCGAACCGGAGCGGATCGACCAGATGATTTCCGGTATCGTTCGGCGGCTGGAATCTTTGGGCGAAACAGATATTCCATCCAAGACGATTGGCGAGATCGTGATGGAAAGTCTGGCGCGGATCGATACCGTCGGATATGTCCGTTTTGCCAGCGTTTACAAAAACTTCCAGGCTGCGGATGATTTTGATAAATTCGTATCGGAGCTGCGCCCGGACGGCGCCGCGGAAGAGTGACCTCTGAAGCTGACCGGCGCTTTATGGCGCTGGCGGTGGCGCTTGGTGCGCGCGGGTTGGGCGGGGTCTGGCCCAATCCAGCGGTTGGCTGCGTGATTGTCTGCAAGAACCGGATTGTCGGTCGTGGCTGGACACAGGAGGGTGGCAGGCCGCATGCCGAAACAATTGCTCTGGCTCAGGCAGGTGAAGCCGCGCGCGGCAGCACGGTTTATGTCAGCCTCGAACCTTGTGCTCATCAAGGTGTCACGCCCCCTTGCGCCGGTTCACTGATCGCGGCTGGTGTGGCACGCGTGGTTACGGCAATCGAAGATCCGGACCCCAGGGTTCAGGGCAAAGGGCACGCGATGCTTCGTGCCGCTGGCATCCGTGTCGACACCGGTGTTTTGGCCGACAAGGCCGAGGATGCTCAGCGCGGATTTCTGAGCCGCATTCGACGGGGCCGCCCCATGGTGACGCTGAAGCTGGCGGTCAGCTTCGACGGTCGCATCGCAACAGCCTCGGGCGAAAGTCAATGGATCACCAGCCCCGAGGCGCGCCGCCGCACACATACGATGAGGGCCACACATGATGCGGTGCTGATCGGTGCCGGAACCGCGCGGGCGGATGACCCAATGCTGACCGTTCGCGGGCTTGGCGAGGGCCGACAACCGGTGCGCATTGTCGCCGCGCGAAATCTCGATCTGCCAAGGAAAGGCGCGTTGGCGCGCTCGGCGCGCAAAGTACCACTCTGGCTCCTGCACGGGCAGGGCGCACCGGCCGACATTGCTCAAGAATGGGCTGACCTTGGCGCAAATCTGCTGCCGATTGAAGAGCGCGGCGGGTTGCTTGACCCTCAGGCGATGCTGGCAGCATTGGGACAAGCGGGCTTGACCCGGATATTCTGCGAAGGCGGCAGTAAACTCGCGGCCACCTTGCTTGCCGCCGATCTCGTCGATGAACTGGCGATTTTCACCGCAGGCATTGCGCTGGGGGCTGATGGTCTGGCTGCTTTGGGCGTATTGCCTGCCTTACCCTTGGCTGAAACACCGCGATTTGATCTTTGCGACCTCCAGCACATTGGCCCAGATACCTTTAGCCTTTGGTCGCGACACTGATCAAATCTTCTTTTTGAAAATATTCCTGCCGGAGGCATCCTGAACCTCCCGTCAGCTGGCGCCTGTCGGTTTCATCGCCACAGTCGGGCATAGCTGGCAAATATCCCCTGCAGCTTCGCAAGCAGCCTGTTGCCATGCCCGGCTGCCGGTATCTGATGTTTTGCCAACCGGTCAACCACGACCTCTGGCGGGCAGGGCAGGCCTGATATCGGATCAAAATAACGCGGATACACGATAAGGGCCGCATGAACCAACGCCGCAAGCGTAGGGCGTGCGCGCCTCCTATCGGGTTGCGGGAAAAGATCGCGGGTCAATCCCCAACCCGCATAGAACGGCATGCCCAGACAGGTCACTTTCTTGTTTCGGATCAATGCCTCGAACCCCAGTAGGGACGTCATTGTCCAGACCTCGTCCGTCGCTTCTATCAGCGCAATGGCATTGGTATCCTTTGCGATCAGATCGGCGTGGGCCATTACTTCGGCCTCGGCTACGGCGCCCGCGCGCAGGCCTGCTTCGACATCGGGATGTGGTTTGTAGATGATAACGGCATCGGGGTTTTCTGTGCGTACTCGGGCCAGCAACCCCAGATTGGTATGCTCCTTGCCTGCCCCGAGCCGGATCGAAGCATCGTCCTCGACCTGTCCGGGCACCAGAATGTGCCTGCCCTCAGGCAGAACAGGCAACGCTCCGGTATCCAGGTTGTATTTTGACAGGCCTGCGCGGATCAGCCGCCCGATCAGGCGTTCCGCCCTTGCCTGGCCGCCGCTGGGCAAGGGAGCCGCGATCAGGCGCTCCAATTCACTTTCCTGCGCCGGGTCATAGTAAATTCCAGCGCCATCCGCCACGAGCGACAGCGGCGGGATCAGATCAGCGCCGAGCCCGCGTGACCGTATGAAGCCGTCTTCCAGTCTTGCAAGGGGAATTGATCCCGAAAGCTTGCCCAAAAGTTCGGGTTCCTTGCCCGCCCATACCAGAAGTCTTCGATCTTCGGTTTTCGCTCTGGCAACCGCGCGCACGGCGTCATCTTCAAAGATCAATGGCCTTTCACGGCCAAAGGCCTTTTGTAAATGTGGGCGTTTCCACATGCGCATGCCGATCGCGACATAGCCTTTGCTATCGTCGCGATAGGCCCGCACCTGTGCCTCCAGATGATCAAGCGCATCTTCAAAACTGCAAAGACGGTCCCGACAGGGGTCATACCAGGTGGGGGCCAGTATCATCGCACCTGCGAAAAGCTGGTTGCGCGTCAGTTTTCGTTCGCGCCGTGCAACCGGGTTTTCATCCTGTGTAAGACCCCACCCCGCATAGAAAGGTTGCCCGAAAACGCGGGGTTTATGGCC
>JAOUMG010000230.1 GCA_029881635.1 Paracoccaceae bacterium
TCATCAATGCTGACGGGTTCTTTCGCCGCCATCCCCAGCACCATGAATGCCATGGCAATGCGGTGGTCGATATGGGTGGCACAGGTTCCGCCCCCCGGAACGCCGCCCGCACCCATACCGTGGACGATCAGCGTATCTTCGTCTTCCTCGATGGACACACCACAAGCCTCCAGCCCACGGGCCATCGCGTCGATCCGGTCGCTTTCCTTGACCCGCAATTCCTTGACACCGCGCATCACAGTCTTGCCACTGGCAAAGGCTGCAACAACCGACAAAACCGGGTATTCGTCGATCATGCTCGCGGCCCGCTCGGGCGGCACTTCGATCCCTTTCAGGTCTGAGAACCGTACACGCAGATCGGCGACAGGCTCACCGCCCTCTTCGCGGGGGTTTTGAAAGTCGATCTTCGCCCCCATGTCGACCAAAGTCAGATAAAGCCCGTTGCGGGTCAGGTTCTGGCTGACGCCGGGGACGAGGATGTCAGAACCTTCGACAATCAGCGCGGCGCAGACTGGAAAGGCCGCAGATGAAGGATCGCGCGGCACGGCCACCGTCTGCGGCGTCAGTTCCGGCTGTCCCGTCAGCGTTATTACGCGACCCTCATCGGTATCCTCAACGGTCAGTTCAGCACCAAACCCGCGCAGCATCCGTTCGGAATGGTCGCGTGTCGGTTCTTTTTCGATCACCACGGTCTGCCCCCGGGCATTGAGCCCAGCCAGCAGAACTGCCGATTTCACCTGGGCCGAGGGCATCGGAACCGTATACCGCACCGGCACGGGATCATGCGCTCCGACAATGGTCATGGGCAATCGTCCGCCCTGACGGCCATAGGCTCGGGCACCGAAAAGCGACAGCGGATCGGTAACACGCCCCATCGGTCGCTTGCGCAAGGATGCGTCGCCGGTGAACGTCGCCGTGATCGGCGACGTGGCCATGCACCCCATGATCAGCCGAACCCCTGTCCCGGAGTTGCCGCAATCGATGACCTCGGCCGGTTCGGCAAAACCGCCCACACCAACGCCGTGAACAGACCATTCCCCGGGGGCGTGCTGAATAACTTCCGCGCCGAAAGCCCGCATCGCCTTGGCGGTATCCAGAACATCCTGCCCCTCCAACAGGCCCGTCACCCGCGTCTCACCCACGGCCAGCGCGCCGAGTATCAGCGACCTGTGGCTGATCGATTTGTCGCCGGGAACTTCTGCAACGCCCCGGAGCGGCCCCGCCTTGCGGGCTGTCATCGGGATCGGTTCACCATGGCCGGACATCGCGCTCTCCTTGCTTTCCGGCCCGCGTGATAGCGCATGCCCGTGGGGCGGTCCATGGCTCGCGCAATTTTCATTGTGGCAAAATCACGTTTGACCGGTCCGCAGCTTTTTCAGCGGCGGCGAAAGGTCAGGTAGTGGGGTGGCCGCCCTTCGCGCAAAGCCTTTTGCTCATAGCGTGTGGAAATCCAGTCAGCCCATGCAACACCACCCCTGGTGACCAAATCGAACCCTGCTTTGGGGACTTCGGCCAGCGCCTGACGCACATAGTCGGGGATGTCCGTGGCCAAACGGAACTCTGCCCCCGGCTTTAGAATGCGTGCAAGGGGGCGCAAGTGTTCTTCGGTCACAAAGCGTCGCCGGTGATGGCGCCGCTTGGGCCATGGATCCGGGTAGTTGAGAAAGGCCTTGGTGACAGACGCATCAGGCAGAACGTCCATCAAGTCACGTGCATCGCCGGGATGCACGACCAGATTATCAACCGCCGCTTCGCGGATCTTGCCCAACAGCATTGCCACGCCATTAATGTAGGGCTCACACCCGATAAGGCCGATCTCTGGGTTTTTGGCAGCCATATGGACCATATGTTCACCACCTCCAAACCCGATTTCCAGCCAGACCGGGCGCGCATCGCCAAAGATTGCGACAGGGTCAACCAACTTGCGTTCCGGATTTTCCTCCGGCGTCACACCGCGCGGGCGAAGCGCATCCAGATCTTCGACAAGATAGGTCTTCTGACTTGCGCGCAGGGTATGCCCCCGCAGTCGGCCATAAAAATTGCGAAAGGGTTTATCTGCGTTTGTCATGTCGGCGATGTAGCCGTAGCTTTGGCTCACTGCAACCGATGCTCAGACCAAAACACCTGAAGCGGCAGCCGAGGCCAGGCGGTTTTCCACAAACATCCGCAATGCCTGCGAACTATCGCGCTCGATGGTTTCGTGTGGGGTATCCGGAAATGCCACGGCCAACACATCGCATATCTGATCGAGCCGCATGGGTTCCTCCAGCAATCGCCAGATTGCCAGCGCCCCTTTGTTCAGCCGGTGAATGCCCAGCCCCGAGCCGTCGGAGAGGTAGTGATCGTCATTCATGGCGACCTCCAGAAACCCTTCCGACCGGACATAGGCGAGCGATGGATCAAAATTCGGGCGTGGATTTGCCAAATCCTCCTCTGCGACCAATCGAAAGGCCGGCGCATTCCCGACGAGAGCAGGTGCGTCGGACCAATCCCCGAATCTTCCTTCCAGAAACTCCGCCGCCTCTTCGGCCGAGGAATAGCTCAGCCGATAGGGGCGTACGGCCGATAGCAATTCGCTAACAGACTGAAGGATCGTTCCCGAATGAACCGAACGGGCAAAGTTCTGGTAAAGCAACCCTGCAATGGCTTCTGCCAAGTCCAATTCACCGAATTCCACCGAACCGGTCTCTCTGCGGTCAAGAACAACGATTGATCCCAGCGGGCAAGCGGCTCCGTGGCGGGGCAACTCGGGCAAGGCAAGGTATTGATAGCGCCGGTTTCCCGGGCCGCTATGCGCCTGAACCCATTCCTGAAAACCTGCACTGAACCCTTCCGGAACCGGCAATCGGAGCCGGGGACAAATCCCCGTCGCATGCCCTTGCAAATACCCATCTCCGCTGAGGCTTACGGGGAAAAAATCATCGCTGAACACCCTGTGTCCGCGTGCTGCCAGACATGCCGTCAGGGTGCTTTTGCCAGCCCGCCGCATATTGGGAACGATTACCAGCCGCCCGGCCATCTCGATCGCCGCAGCATGAAGACACATGAGCCACTGGCCTGACCGAAGAAGCTCCCAGGAAAGCTGGACAATCATGTCACAAATGGCGTCGACCGTATCGTATCGGCGGTCACCGCCATACCCTGTCCGAGGTTCGATTTCGTAACGCCGGTTACCGACGGACCGAATTGTGGCGGCAACCTCGATATCGTCGGATACAGGCGCGATTACAAAAGGCCATTGCGGCAAGATCTGCCTGATCGCCCCGACGAGTTCGGGGCATCCCTGCAGGCGGATGGGGCTGTTTAACCCGTCAAACCAGATGTGGATAGGGTCGGTCACCCTTGCCTCCACCGCTTTGGATGTGAATCAAGCGGGCGGTGACCGGTCCCGGCCCCGCCCGCATTTTTACTGGGCTTGTAAACTTAACCGCCGCAGCCGGCGTCATCATCCGAAGGACCCGAGCAAGTGCTGACGCCAGTCGCACCGGTCGCACTACTGGACGAACTGGAGCCGGACCCACTGGCGCTTGAACTGCTCGATGAACCCGAACTGGACCCGCTGGAGCTGGAGCTGCTCGAAGAACCCGAACCGGAGCCGCTCGAACCGGATGAACCGCTCGACCCAGAATTGCCGCCGCCAGACGAGTCTGAACCTTTTGCTTCGGCCATGCTGAGTGTTGTAAACGAGGGAATAGCATATGCGCCGAGTGCCAAAGCTCCAAGACGGGTCAGCGCACGACGGCGTGACAAGACCAAATCATTCTCTCTGCTCATTTCAGTTTCCTTTCGATATCTGGCTTCTTCAGAGGACATCCTGCAGAAAGAATATCGAACAATTTTCATGGCGGAATGGACCATGGTCTGACGGTGTTTCAGACCGCAGACGGATCTAGTAAGCAGCTGAGATTTTTTGGGCAAGAAACAAGAAGCCGCGCCGCCCAAGCGGACCCGAAATCAACACCTTATCTGGTTCACGAAACCAAACGCGACTTTCGCCAAGACAACCGTCAAATCAAAGCACTAGCCTGATTTGTGACTTCAGATGACTTTTTTCAAAGCATCGGCCAAATCGGTCTTTTCCCAGGAAAATCCGCCATCTGCTTCCGGTGCGCGGCCAAAGTGACCATAGGCGGCAGTCCGCTGATAAATCGGGCGGTTCAGGCTCAGATGTTCGCGGATGCCGCGCGGTGTCAGGTCCATCGCCTTGGCAACGGCTTTTTCAATCGCGACTTCATCAACTTCGCCGGTTCCGTGGGTATCGGCATAGATCGACAACGGCTTGGCCACCCCGATCGCATAGGAAAGCTGAATAGTGCAGCGCTTGGCCAGCCCGGCCGCGACTACGTTCTTGGCCAGGTAGCGCGCCGCATAAGCCGCCGAACGGTCGACCTTGGTGGGATCCTTGCCAGAAAACGCGCCGCCGCCATGCGGCGCGGCACCACCATAGGTATCCACAATGATCTTACGGCCAGTCAGCCCGGCATCGCCATCAGGGCCACCAATGACAAATGTTCCGGTCGGGTTCACCCACCATTCTGTTTCTTCCGTGATCCAGCCCGATGGCAGAACATCGCGGATGTAAGGCTCCACGATTGCGCGAATATCATCAGAGCTCTGGCTTTCGTCCGAATGCTGGGTTGATAGCACGATCGAGGTGACACCTACCGGCTTTCCGTCCACGTAACGCACAGACAGCTGCGACTTGGCGTCCGGGCGAAGAGTGGGCTCTTTTCCGGATTTGCGGGCTTCGGCCAGACGGCGCAGAATTGCGTGGGAATACTGGATGGGCGCGGGCATCAGTTCAGGGGTCTCATCAACGGCATAACCGAACATG
>JAOUMG010000231.1 GCA_029881635.1 Paracoccaceae bacterium
CGGGCTCAGGCCGATTTCGGCGCTGGTGGATATCACCAATTTTTTCACTTTCGATCAGAACCGGCCCTTGCATGTGTTTGATGCCGACAAGGTGACGGGAACCTTGCGCATTCACCCGGCCAAGGGTGGCGAGGAATTGCTGGCGCTGGATGACAAGACCTATGCATTCCAGCCGGGCATGATGGTGATTTCCGACGATAACGGGCCGGAAAGCATTGCCGGTGTCATGGGTGGGGAGCCTTCGGGCTGCTCGGACGAGACGGTGAATGTCTTTGTCGAAAGCGCCTATTGGGACCCGATCACGATTGCCACCACCGGGCGGGCGCTGAAGATCAATTCGGATGCGCGTTATCGGTTCGAACGCGGCGTGGACCCCGCCTATACCTTGCCGGGCCTGGAGGCCGCGACGCGGATGATACTCGACATTTGCGGGGGCGAGCCGTCGGAAGTGGTGCAGGACGGTGCGGCAGTGGCGGTAACCCGCAGCTACCGGTTTGAGCCGGAAAAAGTCGTATCGCTGGTTGGTATGGATATCTCGGAGGCCGAGCAGCGCCGCACGTTGGAGGCGCTGGGATTTGCGGTGGCGGACGGCATGGCCACGCCGCCAAGCTGGCGGCCCGATGTGCTGGGCGAGGCGGATCTGGTCGAGGAAGTAGCGCGGATCGCGTCGCTGACCAAATTGGAAGGCCAACCGATGCGCCGGGCCCGGCCCGGTGTGCCAAAGCCGATCCTGACGCCGATGCAGATGCGCGAGAAATCCGCGCGCCGTACCATTGCGGCACTTGGGTACAATGAATGCGTGACCTACAGTTTCATCGACGGGCCGAGTGCTGCGCTGTTCGGCGGCGGGGCGGAACCCACGCGGATCGAGAACCCGATCAGTTCCGAGATGACCCATATGCGCCCCGATCTGCTGCCCGGTCTTCTGCAGGCAGCGGCGCGCAATCAGGCACGCGGGTTCATGGACATGGCCCTGTTCGAGGTTGGCCCCGCCTTTCAGGGGGGTGAACCGGGGGAACAGCATTTGCAGGCCTGTGGTCTCCTGGTCGGTGCGGCGGCCCCGCGCGATCCGCACCGGTCACGCCGCCCGGTTGATATCTACGATGCCAAGGCGGATGCCGAAGCGGTGCTGGCGGCCATCGGCGCACCGGCGCGGGTGCAGATCAACCGCAATGCGCCGGGATGGTGGCATCCGGGCCGTTCCGGGCAGATGGCGCTGGGCAAGAATGTGCTGGCGGTCTTTGGCGAAGTACATCCGAAAGTGCTAAAGGCGATGGATGTGAAAGGCCCGGCCATGGGCTTTACCGTCTTTGTCGAGGCGGCACCCTTCCCGAAGGCGCGCAGCGCCACGAGACCGGCGCTGGGCCAATCAGACTTGCAAGCCGTGGAAAGGGATTTCGCCTTTGTCGTCGACAAGGGGGTTGAGGCGCTGACCCTCGTCAATGCCGCCCAAGGTGCTGACAAGGCGCTGATCGAGGCGGTTGCGGTCTTTGACGAATTCACCGGTGACAAGGCCGAAGCGCAGATGGGTGCGGGCAAGAAATCGCTGGCGATATCCGTGCGGTTGCAGCCGCGCGACAAGACCCTGACCGAAGAAGAAATCGCCACGGTCAGCCGTGCGATCATCGAAAAGGTCGGCAAGGCCACCGGCGGGGTTCTGCGCGGGTAAACCCGCGGCAGCCCCGGCGCGGTTCAGCCGCCGCGCCTGAGAACCTGGGTGATCTCGGCCATGATCGAGACGGCGATCTCGGCCGGTGATCTTGACCCGATATCGACCCCAACGGGGGCATGGATGCGGGCGATTTCCGCCTCCGAATGCCCAGCATCGGTCAGTCGGGCGACGCGCTTGGCGTGGCTTCGGCTGGACCCCAGGCAGCCAAGGTAGAACACATCCGAAGCCAGCGCCGCACGGATCGCCGCGTCATCGATCTTTGGGTCATGCGCCAGCGTCACAACCGCTGTTCGACCATTGAGCCCCATTGCCGTCATCGCTTCGTCGGGCCAGTCATGATTAACCTTTTCGCCGGGAAACCGCGTAGCAGATCCGAAAGCCTCGCGCGGGTCGATCAGTAAGGTTTCATAGCCGCAGGCGCGTGCCATCGGCAGCAAGGCCTGCGCGATATGCACAGCGCCGACCACAATCAGGCGCAGCGGGGGGTTGTGAATGGCAATGAAGCGGCTGCCCTCAACACCCGATTTGTCAGCCCTGAACCGGTCGGCCAGTTCCGCATTTACGGGCAGCAACCTGCGGTTCCATGTTTCCAGGTCCGCCACATAGGCGACAGGGTGCAGTGCCGCCCGTTCAGCTACAAGATCTGCCAGCAGCGCTTCGGGCAGGGCGGGCCCCACCGGTTCGACCAGCACCCGGATGGTTCCCCCGCAGGCCAGCCCGACGGCGAATGCCTCATCGTCGCTGACACCGTAGCTGAGAATTCTGGCCTGACCGTCGGCAAGTGCTGCCATCGCTTCTTCGACAACGGCGCCTTCGACGCAGCCGCTGGATACCGACCCCATCATGTCGCCGTCGCCGGAAACCACCAGCTGGCTACCTACCGGGCGCGGGGCTGAACCCCAAGTCTCGATAACTGTGGCGAGCGCAGCCTTGCGCCCGGCGCGATGCCATTCAAGGGCGATTTCCGGGATGCGGTCATGCTCTGACTGGGTCATCGGGATCTCCTCATCGGCAAGGCGATTTTTTCGCGGACCGATCATACCGAGCATTTAATCTTTTTCAGATCAAAGGCCAATCGCTTTCACATTGGATTGATGAGTGAACGCGCCCATGCCCAATGGTGGCTGCGGCGTCGCAAGTTGGGTTATGTATTGCCCCTGACCTGCAAGGCTGGCATTGTCCGTCTCGTTCTCAGGGCGGGGCGAAATTCCCCACCGGCGGTATGGGGGTTAACGCCTCCGAGCCCGCGAGCGGCCCAGTTTGGGTGTCAGCAGATCCGGTGCGATGCCGGAGCCGACGGTTACAGTCCGGATGGAAGAGAACGTGCAAGACAGCGCCCGCTTGGTGCGGTTTTGTCCGTGATCGCCTTGGGTGACGTGTCACTTTTGGGAAAGGAGATCACCATGACACCCACCCGTTATGCTTTTATCAAGGCCAACTGGCATGCAGATATCGTCGACCGTGCCTTGGACGGATTTCGCGAAGAAATCGGCGCGGCAGAAGTTGATGTCTTTGACGTACCGGGGGCTTTTGAGCTGCCGCTGCTGGCGCGGCGGCTGGCACGATCGGGGCGCTATGAGGCCGTGATCGGGGCTGCCTTTGTTGTGGATGGCGGGATCTACCGGCACGATTTCGTGGCCGCGACGGTGGTCGAAGGGTTGATGCGTGCGCAGATGGACAGTGACGTGCCGGTTCTATCGGTCGTTCTGACACCGCATCACTACCAGGAAACAGAGACGCATAACGCCTTTTTCCGGGAACATTTCGTCTTGAAGGGGCGCGAATGCGCAAAAGCGGCGAAAGCCATCGGCACCGCCAGCCGTCGGGCGGCGGCCTGACCGGGGCAAGGGAATCCGCAGCGGCTGGGGCCGCTGCGGAACCCGATCACTGCTGGATCGATTCGAGATACATGGCGAGCGACAGAACCCTTCCGCGAACCTCAAGTACCGATCCATATGGGTTCGCCGGTCCGGGTTCGGACGATACAAAGACGCGGCCAAAAACCGGCATGGGTGTACCATGCCCGCGCAGACCAGTGCGCCCGTCGATGGCATGGATAACCTTCAGCATCGGAAACTCGCCATCATTATTTGCTGACAGCAGGGTGAGATTTGGCGCGGGAATGGTCATCAGGTTGGCCATGTCGCCATCCCCTTTACCGCCATCCCCATGGCAGACGGCGCAGTAGTCGCCAAAAAGCTGAGCGCCAACATCTGCGTCCTGTGCATATGCGGACCCGGCGAGAAGAACCCCGAGTACCGCGAAAACACCGAATTTTGTGATAGGTTTCGTCATCATTCCCTCCTCCTGGAACATCACGTTCCCGGAGAGAAGATTAACGACGAATGGTGATGGCCGATTGATCCGGATCACTTGACCCGTTGGTTCAGGCGACGAGTCTCTGGCCGTCCATACCAGTGATCCGTGCCGTGACGATTTCGCCAACGGGCTGATCTGTGGTGAAGGATACTTCGGTGAATTGCTCGGTCCGGCCCATACGCGGCTGTTCCATCAGGATCCGGTGAGTCCGGCCCTTCTGCGCCACGAGATGGCAGTCAAGGGCTGCATCGCCCGCGGCACGCAATCGGGCTGCGCGATCCTTGATCACCGATCCATTAACGGCGGGCATACGTGCTGCAGGCGTGCCTTGCCGGGCGCTATAGGGGAAGACATGCAAAAAAGTCAGGTCGCAATCGGTGATGAGCCTGAGCGAATTTTCGAACATCGCCTCTGTCTCGGTTGGAAAACCCGCGATGATATCGGCGCCAAAGACCATGTCGGGTCGCAGGCGGCGAGCCTCTTTGCAAAAGGCGATAGCGTCATCGCGCAGATGCCGACGCTTCATCCGCTTGAGGATCATGTCATCGCCCGCCTGAAGCGACAGGTGCAGGTGCGGCATCAGCCGAGGCTCGGTGGCGATGGCTTGCATCAGGTTGTCATCGGCCTCGATCGAATCGATCGAGCTGATGCGCAGGCGCAGCAAATCCGGCACGAGCCGCAGGATCCGCATCACAAGGTCCCCGAGGCGCGGTTGCCCCGGCAGGTCGGCGCCCCAAGATGTCAGATCAATACCGGTCAGCACCACCTCGTGAAATCCCTTGTCCACCAACCGCTTGATCTGATCGACCACGACTCCGGCGGGAACCGACCGTGAAT
>JAOUMG010000232.1 GCA_029881635.1 Paracoccaceae bacterium
TCCGGATGACCGCTGAGGTTTGAAGATAGTCCCCCGACACCCTTAACTTGACGACCGATAACAGGTTTTCCGCCTCTGCCTCAAATCCACATGAGTGGAGCGCACGGATCACATCAACAACGTTGATGCCGCGTTCCATGATTTTCTGACTGATTTCGGCGACTGCACCCGGGCTATAGCTGCGGGTATCGGCCGACCCGGATGCAACGACGACGCTTGCCTTCATGTCATCGCTTGGTTGGCTCAGATCAAGGGCCTCAAAAACGGCTGAAAGCGCATCAACAGCCCTTAGGCGCACGTCCAGTGCCTTGCCTTCCTCAATCGGGGTCAACCCGCCATCAGCCTCAAAATCCCGTTGAAGCACGAGGTAATCCTCCAGTTCCTCACCGTTGAAAAGTGACGGGTTGAAGGAATTGTCATAGGCAAGGATCGACCCGAAGCCGGAGCAGATGAGGTCAGAGCCGGAAATCAGATAGGGCAGGATCTTGGCCCCGACCCGGATTTCCGATTCAGTCGGACGCGCATCGTTGCCACTGGCGCATTCCAGATCAAGCCAGACGGCAATCAGGTTTTCGGCCATAAGCTCGCGCATCCCGCCGGGAACTGTGGCCGTTACCGGCGCACCGTCAATGCCGCCATTCTGGGTGCCCTGAACACCCATGCCGCGTTGCAGGCAAAGGCAGCGTGCCTCAAGATAGAGCATTGATTTCGTTTCGTGAAACCCCATCAGAAGCTCGGAGCCAGCGCCAGAGGTGCAGCGCATCTTGATCCCGCGCGAGGCATAGGCAGCCGCCAGAAACGCCTTGGACCAGGGCGTGTCATCACCATCGGCGAAGCTCCGTTCGGTGCCATAGACCGATACTGTTTCGGCATAGGACGTAAACCCGGCCATCGCGATTTTAAGCTCTTCCGCCTCCTCGGACGAACATTGAAACAGCGTGCCCCAACGCCCGACGGATGCACCAACGGCGCAGGCCATGGCGTTCGACCACGCGTTCCGCGACACGCGCATGGTGGTTTCAATCTCGTCGAATCCGAGCGCAACAGCGATGGCGGCATCGGCAGACATCTGCAGCGGATCATCCTTTGCATTGGTCACATGCGCCTGATTGCCGGGCGTTTTGCGGGCGCGCATCTTGGAATAGGCAAAGGATATTTCCAGCGCGTTCAAACGGGATACCACATCGGCCAGCTTTGCCGGGGTCAGCCCACGCGCCAGACGCACCAGTTCAGCCCTTGGCACATTCATGTCGACCAGCATCCGCGCCAGCTGATCGGACGGGATCGCCATCGCCTCGGGCATGATGTCGGGGTCCAGATGATACCGGGCGATGAAGGCGTCGATGATATCGAAGTTTCGGGCCTCGACGCCGTCCATGCTGACGATTTTGCCCGCCTTGATCTCAGCGCCCGGTTTCGGATCACTCGGGCTGGTGAAGGCGGCAAATCCGGTTGCCGGGTCTTCGCGGGCAAACTTGTCGAGCCGCAGCGGGCGGTTGTCCCAGTCCGCGAAACGTTTCCAGCGGTTGGGTCGCTGCACGTCGGTCATAAAATGTCCTTTCCGGCGCATCCCGTTTGGGGTCCGCCTATCCCATCCGGGAAAGGTATTCCTTGGCCAGTTCTGCCGTGACGCGGGCGAAATCCGGGGCCATCGCCTGCGGTTCAGGCGCATCAATATGGCTGCCGATCCAGGCCAGCAGGGCCATGCGGCGCAGCATCACGAATGTATCGATTTCTCGCACGTCTTCGTCCGGCAGGTCGCGCACCCGACGGTAACCATCGACCCAGGATGTCTTCAGCGCACCGACCTGAGGGTGATCTTCCATAAAACTGATACCGGTGGCGAAGTCGTACAAAAACCAGCCAAAGCCACAATCATCAAAGTCGATCAGCCGGGTTGTGCGCCCGTCGATCAGCAAATTGGCCAGCCGCATGTCGGCATGGATCAGGCCGTATCGGTCTGCCCCTTTGCCGAATGCCGTCAGCCGTTCAACGATGCGTTTTTCGCAGCCTTCCAGAACCTCGCGGATCGTGTCGGTGACATTTGGTCCATCGCGCCAGTTGCCCCAGGTCGCCTTTGGTCCGAATACCGCGTCCAGATCCCAGGTCAGCCGTTCAAAGCCCGGTGGCCGTTTCCAGCCCATGGAATGGATATGCGTGCGCGCGGCAATCACGCCCAGTTCACGAAACGGTTCGACCAGATCATGGTCCGGGTCGGGCTGGTGGCCTTCGACGAAGTGAAACAGAACCATGAAACGCGGCGCGCTCAACGTTTCAATTGATCCGGTCTGGATCGCATCGCCGTTCTTGCCCAGGTAAACGCCGGGTGTCACCACATCACCTTTGTCGTTCATATCGCGCGCCCACATCAATTCGCATTCAATGGCGCGGTGGCTGTGGTAGTTTTCCCGGTGAATACGCAGAACCGCGCGAAAGCCGTCCGGCGCCTCGACCAGATAGGTGGCGTTTTCGGACACGTTGATCAATCGCGCCTTGGCGCCTTGGGGCAGGTCCCAAAGTGACAAGGATTGATTGGCAAGCACCTCCAGGTGGCCAAGAAGCTCATCCAGCGGCATGTCGGTACTGGTCATGGTCCGGCAGCCCCCTGGTTAGATTTCGCCCAGTGAATCCAGCGACTCCGGGATGATCTGGCCACCATCAACGACGATCTGCTGCCCTGTGATATAGGCTGCTTCGTCAGAGGCGAAGAAAAGCGCGGCATTGCCGATATCTTCGACAGCGCCAAGGCGTTTGAGTGGAATGGAGGCGGCCATCGTGTCGAGATATTCCTGCCCGAGATCCTGCAAGCCTTCGGTATAGATATTGCCGGGCATCACCGCATTGATCGTGGTGTTGTAGCGCGACAGTTCCATCGCGGCGGTTTTGAGAAAGCCGAGTTGCCCGGCCTTGGATGCACCATAATGCGACCAGCCGGGATAGCCGGTGATCGGACCCGTGATGGACGACGTCAGCACAACGCGCCCTTTTCCCGCTTTTTCAAAATGAGGAATGGCCGCCTTTACAGACAAAAAGGCAGAGCGGAGGTTGGTCGCCATGACCTGATCCCATTCGGTGACATCCATGTCGACGATCTTGGTCTGGGGGAACGCGCCGGCATTGGCGCACATCACATCAAGGCCACCTTGCGCCTTTACCGTGCTGTCAACCATGGCGCGCACACTTTCCCAATTGGAAACATCGCAGATTTCGTAACGGACATTGCCGCCTGCCTTGTTGAGCTCATCGCAGGTTTTCTTCAGGCTTTCCTCGCCACGTGCCGTGATGGTTACCTTGGCACCGGTTGCAGCAAAGACCTTGGCGATACCCCGCCCAATTCCCTTTGAGCCGCCGGTTACGATTACGCTGCGTCCTTTGAGTGATGTCAGCATCTGATGCTCCTGTCTTTGGTCATTTGTCTTTGTCGCATTGAGTGTGTCAGTCTGTTTGTCGCCCCCGCGCCATCCAGCGCACGGTGAAGGCAACCGCGATGATCACGAATGATCCGGTAACGGAAAGTATGCCCAGCGTCGGCACCAGCGGTGAATAACCCGACACCATCTTGGCGTAGAGCCATTCCGGCAGCGTCGAATCCGCGCCGGTGGTAAACAGCGACAGGGGAAAATTACCCCAGCTGAGCAGGAAGGCAAAAAGACCTGCCGAAATGATGCCGGGCAGCAGCAGCGGCAGCGTCACTTCGCGCATGATCGTGAAGGTGGACGCGCCCATATCGCGCGCGGCCTCTTCCAGTGCCGGGTCAAAGCTGTAGGCGCGGATCGCGATAACCAAGGTGGCGATGGGGGCGATCCAGACCAGATGGGCGACGACGGCGGTTTTCCAGCTGGGGACGATGCCGATGGTGTTGAACCAGATCAGCAGCGCCAGCCCGAGCACGGTCTGGGGAAAGAAGATCGGCAAAAGAATGAGCTTTTGAAACAGGGACCGATACCGCCACTGGTAACGGGCGAAGGCGAGCGCACCGAAAAAGCCGACAACCATCGAGATAACCGTAACGATCACCGCGATCTTCAGCGAGGTGTTGATCAGGTTGGAAACGGTTCCGCTGTCCAGCGCCTCACCGTACCATTTCGTTGAATAGGTCTTGATCGGAAAGCTCAGGTAACGCGCCTTGGAGATGGAAGCGAAACCGACCGAGATCAACGGCAGATAGAGCAAAAAGATCACCACGATGCCATAGACCAGAAGGGCGATGCGCGTTGTACGGCTGGCTTGCATCAGCGCTTCCTTCCCATGATCGTGTCCAGATCGACCCGCGACAGGCCCAGAATGGCCACGGTTCCGACGAGGACAATCAGAACCATCGCAAGCGCCGAACCGAGCGGCCAGTTCTGCCCGAAAGTGAAGGCTGTTTCGACATCATCCGCCAGAACGATCACGACCTGTCCGCCCAGCAGCTTGGATTCCGCCAGTGCGCCTGCCGCTAGGACAAAAGACAATAGCGAACCGACAAGTATTCCGGGCGCCGCTAGCGGCAGATCAATTTCACGCAAGACCTGCCAGCGCGTCGCGCCAAGATCGGTGGCAGCCTGACGCGCGTCGTCCGGTACCATGGAGATACCCTGCGCCAGTGGAAACAGCATGAAGGGGAAATAGACGTAGACCAGACCGAAGACGATGATGGGCACGTTATAAAGCATGCTGTCGGGTCCCGCCCCGAAAATACTGCGCATGTAACCTTCGATCAGGCCACCCTTCATGAGCGTCAGTACCCAGCCGAACAGCCGGATGTTTTCTGACACGAACAGCGTCATGACGACCGCGATGGTGAGTATCAGCGAAAACCGGCCAAAGACCTTGGCCATGCCATA
>JAOUMG010000233.1 GCA_029881635.1 Paracoccaceae bacterium
CTGACCACAGACGAGCTGATTTCAACCTGCATCCTGCTGTTGAACGCCGGGCACGAAGCGACAGTTCATACTATCGGCAATGGCGTTAAGGCGCTGATTGAGAATAACTGCGGGTCAGGTTCACTCAGCCCCGAAAACATTGCCGGCACCGTCGAGGAAATCCTGCGCTTTGATCCGCCACTGCATCTGTTCACCCGTTATGTTTACGAAGATCTCGATATTGCGGGCCATCGGTTTCAGCGGGGCGATCAGGTCGGCTGTCTGCTGGCGGCAGCCAATCGTGACCCGCAAAGCTGGGATGAACCGTCGCGCTTTCATCCGATGCGCCCGGCGAAGGCACATCTTTCCTTTGGGGTCGGTGCGCATTTTTGCGTTGGCGCACCGCTTGCGCGGCTTGAATTGCAGACTGCCCTGCCGGTCCTGTTTGATCGCTGCCCGCAACTCAGCCTCACTACACAACCGAGATACGCCAACCTCTACCACTTCCACGGGCTTGCCAATCTGATGGTGCGGAGGTGACGCGGTGAAACCCGACCGCCGCCGGACGCGACTTTGAACCGGCGCGAAATCCGGGCTGCTGCACATCCCTCATAGCGGCAGCAAAGTGGTGGACTTGATCTCTTCCATCGACAGAAGTGCCGTCACATTATAGATACGCACCTCGGAGATCAGCGCCTGATAGAAGGTGTCGTAGGCCCGCGCATTCTTGACCCGCACTTTCAGGATATAGTCTATATCGCCAGCCAGCCTGTGCGCTTCGAGAACTTCGGGACGGTCCTGCAGCGTCTTGAGGAATTTCTGCTGCCATCCTGCTTCGTGCTCGCTGGTGCGAATCAACACGAAAAAGCAAGCCTCCAGTCCCAGCGCCTCGGCGTCCAGCAGAACGGTCTGCCGCCGGATGACGCCCGCCTCGCGCAGCTTGCGTACGCGATTCCACACTGGCGTCTTCGAAGACCCGACTTTACGGGCGATTTCATCCAGAGACTGGCTTGCATCCTCTTGCAGCTCGCCAAGGATTTTCCGATCCAGCTCATCCAAACGGACTGACATTCGCGCTTCCTTTGATTTTCAACAACGGGGTTCTATTTTGTTCTAATTATAGAACGTATGTTCTTATTGGCAATGGCATATGGCAAAATACCAGAACAATTTCCTATATTGAGGTGAGTGAAATTGTCTTTGCCGATGGCAGGAGCCCAGAATGAGCCGCCAGTTTACGCCCAAGATCGTCACAGCCAATGCCCTGCTGGAAGGGGATGTGGTTTATCTTACCGCTGATGATCGCTGGTCGCGCCAGCATTGCGAGGCCGAACTGATCGAAGACGAGGCCCATGCGCAACTGCGCCTGATCCAGGCCGAAAAACAGCGTGGCACGATTGTCGGCGCATATCTGGCCGATGCGAAGGCCGGACCACATGGACCAGAGCCGGTGCATTTTCGTGAAAGCTTCAGAACCCGCGGCCCATCCAACTACGCCCACGGCAAGCAGGAGCGTCCAAATGTATAAATATTCTGATTTCGACGAAGCTTTCGTGCGCACCCGAAATGCCCAGTTTCGCGCCCAGGTCGAACGCCGCATCGATGGATCGCTGACCGAGGATGAATTCAAGCCTCTGCGTCTGATGAACGGGCTATACCTGCAGCTTCACGCTTACATGCTGCGCGTGGCTATTCCCTATGGGACCGTCTCGGCGGTGCAGATGCGCCAGCTCGCGCTGATCGCGGACAAATGGGACAAGGGCTATGGTCATTTCACGACGCGCCAGAACATCCAGTACAACTGGCCGAAACTGACCGACGTGCCAGATATGCTCGACGCATTGGGCGATGTGCAGATGCACGCCATCCAGACATCCGGCAATACCATCCGCAATGTTACCGCCGACCATTTCGCCGGAGCAGCCGCCGATGAGATCGAAGACCCGCGCCCAACCGCCGAATTGATCCGGCAATGGTCAACGGATCATCCCGAATTCCAGTTTCTGCCGCGCAAATTCAAGATTGCCGTCACCGGCAGCCCGAATGACCGCGCCGTTACCAAGGCCCATGACATCGGGCTGAGAATCGTGCGCGGTGGTTCCGGGCAAACCGGCTACGAAGTCATCGTAGGGGGCGGGCTCGGACGCACCCCGATGGTTGGTCAGGTCATCCGGCCCTTCCTGAAAAAGGCGGATCTTCTGCCTTATCTGGAGGCGATCGTATCCGTCTATAACCTGATGGGCAGACGTGACAACAAGTACAAGGCGCGCATCAAGATCACCGTTTTCGAGAACGGAATGGAAGCGTTCCGCGATGCTGTAGAAGCACGTTTCGCACAAACCCGCGTGGATTTCGCCGGTGTTTCCGCCAAAGTTCTTACAGAAATCGAACAATCCTTTGCATCTCCGGCTTTCAAGGCCGCCGCCACCGACCGCTTTGACGCGGCGCGCAAAACGGACCCGGTTTTCCGGTCTTGGACAGATACGAACCTGACCCCGCATCGCGCGCCGGGCTATGCCATTGTCACGGTTTCCCTGAAAGCCCACGGCCAGACGCCGGGTGATGCTACGTCTGCGCAAATGCGGCTATTGGCGGACCTTGCAGAGCGGTATGGCCACGGAGAACTGCGCATCAGCCACGAACAGAATGTGATCCTGCCGCATGTCCACAAATCCGACCTGCCTGCATTGCATGCAGCCTTGAAAACCGAAGCACTTGCCACGGCCAATATCGGGCTTGTCTCTGACATCATTGCCTGCCCGGGGATGGATTACTGTGCACTGGCTACAGCCCGTTCGATCCCTGTTGCCCAAGGGCTTGCCACGCATTTCAGTGCGCTGGGGCTGGAACAGGAAATCGGCAAGCTCAAGATCAAGATATCGGGCTGCATCAATGCTTGCGGGCATCATCATATCGGCCATATCGGCATACTTGGCCTCGATCGTGCCGGGGTAGAGAATTACCAGATTACACTGGGTGGCGATCATACGGAAAATCTGGTTGTCGGAGATCGCGCCGGCCCAGGGTTTTCCTACGATGAGGTCATTCCGGCAATTGAGCGGTTGCTGCGCACCTATCTGAGCGTCCGCAATGATACCGATGAGACCTTCGTCGAAACCTATCGCAGGCTCGGGTCCGAACCGTTCAAGGCGGCGCTTTATCCGGCCGAGGCGGAACGCGATGCCGCTTGATGTCCCGCCCCGGTCGCTTGACCAACGGGTCGCGTCGCTGAATGACCGTTATCGCCACCATTCGGCGACAGCTGTTCTGGAGCGTGCCCTGTTCGACGCAGAAGTTGGCAACCTCGCGCTGGTGTCGTCCTTCGGGGCGGAATCGGTGGTGCTGCTGCATCTTGTGTCGGTCATCGCCCCCGGTACGCCGGTGCTTTTTATCGACACGCAGATGCTGTTCGCGGAAACCCTGGACTATCAGCGCGACCTGGCGGGTAAACTGAACCTGACCGATATCCGCACCATCCGTGCGGATCAGCGCGATATCGCGCGAGCGGACCCTGACGGGACGCTGAACCAACTCAATCCCGACGCCTGCTGCAATCTGCGCAAAACCGCCCCGCTTGAGCACGCCCTTATGGGCTTTGATGGCTGGATCACCGGGCGCAAACGTTTTCAGGCAGGATCACGCGCGGCGCTTGAGTTTTTCGAGAACGAGGGAGGGCGGCGCATCAAGGTCAATCCTTTGGCCCACTGGGGCCGCAATGACCTTGAAGATTACATTGCCAACAACCGATTGCCGCGCCACCCTTTGGTGGCAAAGGGTTACCCTTCAATCGGCTGCAAACCATGCACAAGCCCGGTTAAAGAAGGTGAAGATCCACGTGCAGGCCGTTGGAGAGGCATGGAAAAACAAGAATGCGGCATACATTTTGTAAATGGCCGCATGGTTCGCGGCCCAAGCCCGCAAGATACCCCCAAGGAGACGGCAGCATGAGCGTGATTATTCGCGACGACGGCTTTCACGACGAAGACTATCTGGGTGAGGCAGTGATCGATATTGCCCACGACACCAAGCCCGAAGCAATGCCTGGCGACTTCACCGGGGTTGAGCTTGTTCGCGTTGGCTTTCCCGGTTTCAGTGATGGCCGGGGCTTTACGCTGGCCCGTCTTGTTCGCGCCAAAGGTTATAAGGGGCGTCTGCGCGCGGTCGGCCCCATCATTGCCGATCAATATGCCATGGCGCGGCGGTCAGGCTTTGATGAGGTCGAAATCCCTGATGACCTTGCCGCCCGCCAACCGGCCG
The DNA here is from genome assembly GCA_029881635.1 of Paracoccaceae bacterium. Lineage (GTDB taxonomy): Bacteria > Pseudomonadota > Alphaproteobacteria > Rhodobacterales > Rhodobacteraceae > Albidovulum. The sequence continues at coordinate 4,237 of JAOUMG010000233.1, forward strand.
ATCAATGGATCTTTCGTGCCGACTGGCAGGAGCATGATTACAGATCGCGGCTGAAAGCCTGACCCAGGGGGTTTTCCCCACACCAAAACGCCAATAGAAGGAGGGTGCGCGCGACGTGCCCTGAAACAAATGAACGATCATACCCCCGTGAACGAAGCCAAAGCCACGCCTATTCGTACGTTGCCCGATGCGCAAACCGTTACTGCGGTAAAGCACTGGACAGACCGTCTTTTTTCATTCCGCGTCACGCGGCCACAATCACTACGGTTCCGGTCTGGGGAATTCGTCATGATCGGCCTCTTGGGCGACAATGGCAAACCGCTGTTGCGGGCCTATTCCATCGCCTCGCCAAATTGGGACGACGAACTGGAGTTTTATTCGATCAAAGTCCCGGATGGCCCGCTGACTTCACGACTTCAGCATATCAAGGTGGGTGACCAGATTATCCTGCGCCCCAAACCTGTCGGCACACTCGTCCACGATGCGCTGCTGCCGGGCAAACGTGTTTGGTTCTTGGCCACTGGCACCGGCATCGCCCCATTTGCCAGTCTCATGCGCGATCCTGAGACCTATGAGAAGTTCGACAC
>JAOUMG010000234.1 GCA_029881635.1 Paracoccaceae bacterium
GTGGTAAAGTTCGATCGTGACATAAATGACCTTGTAGAGCGAAAAGAAGATGGGGATCTGCAGCAGGATCGGCAAACAGCCCGAGGCCGGGTTGACCTTGTTCTTCTTGTATAGCTCCATCATCCCTTTTTGCATCTTCTGGCGGTCGTCTCCGGCAGATTCCTTCAACGCCTCCATCTCGGGCTGCAATTCCTTCATTCTGGCCATGGAGATGTAGGATTTGCGGGCCAGTGGGAAGACCAGCGCCTTGATGATGAAAGTCAGGGCAATGATCGCCCAGCCCATGTTGCCGATCACGCCATTCAGCCAGTGCAGCAGGCGGAACATTGGTTTGGTCAGGTAAAAGAACCAACCCCAGTCGATGGAATCGACGAATCCCTTGATGCCGACATCATCCTGATAATGCTTGATGGCTTCCCATTCCTTGGCACCTGCAAAAAGCCGTGTGGCTGCCTCAGCGCTGGCACCCGGGGCAATTTCCATTACCGGCAACCGTGCTTCGGTCTGGTAAATGTCTGACCCGGGCACGTATTTCGCGACCGATTTGAAAGCCTGGCCCGGTTTGGGGGCCAGCGTGGTCATCCAGTATTTGTCAGTGAATCCGATCCAGCCATCGCTCGTAACATCGGTAACTTCCGCCAGCCCTTCGCGCTCGACCGGATCAAGCTTTGGCAGCGCACTGTATTTGATTTCCTGCAACTCGCCATCTGACAGACGTACGACACCTTCGTGCAGAACGTAAATGCGTGGGTCATCGGGGATGCCGTGGCGGGCGACAATACCGTAAGGCGCCATGCGGACGGCGGCGCCCGTGTTATTTTCAACACTTTGGGTGATGGTGAACAGATAGTCTTCGTCAACTTCAATGGTGCGGTGGAAAATCAGGCCTGCGCCGTTGTCCCATTGGATTTTTACGGGCTTGCCCGGTGACAGGACATCACCGGATTCCACCTGCCACAACGTGCGAGGATCGGGGACCAGTGCGGGATCGAGCCCACCGGCAGGCAGCCAACCATAAACCGCGTAATAGGGTTTGGCCGCGTTCAGATCGGTTCCGCCGAATGGCGCTAACAGCCTTACATTGGGCGATCCGGCGTCCAGCGATATGCTATAGTCTTTCAACGAAAGATCGTCGATGCGGCCGCCAAGCAGCGACATCGATCCGCTCAGGCGCGGGGTTTCAATCTTGATGCGCGGGGCCGTTGCGATTTCGGCCGCCGCGGCAACAGACTGCGCTGCCGCAGGGGCCGCCGTTTCAGCAGGGGCGGCGGCCGTCTGGCTTTCGGCAGCCGGTGCATTGGGGTCGACAACGGGGGGCGGCGGCGCAAAAAGAGTGAACCAAACCAGGATCACCAAAAAGGAAAGCGCTGTCGCGAGAATGAGATTTTTGTTTTGATCGTCCATAAGGGACTTACCATCCGTCCTGCATAGGTCAGACGTGGTTCAACAGAACGGGCGGCAAAAGGTCAAGCGCTTTCCGACGCAGGCAGGGCAAGTCTGCAGGGCTTGCCCCCTAAAAAGCGCCGAGAACAACATCAATCGTGTTTTTGATCCTCAGTCCGATTGCCGCGAATTGAGCAGGCTCGCACCATATTAACAGAATGGGCGCCTAACCCGTCCGCCGGTTGACCTTTGGCGTTGTCGCCAGTTTTGCGCGATGTTTGGTAATCCAGTCGCCCGTTGCTTCAAGCGGCATTGGACAGGCGATGGCAAACCCCTGAACGCAGGTACAACCGAGTTGCGACAGATTTGCATGCTCGCCAATGGATTCCACGCCTTCCGCCACCGTTTCCAGCCCCAGCCGTTCGGCCATGGACAGGATGGCTGAAACGATTTGCTGCTGGGATTGGTCGGTGTCCACGTGGCGGACAAATGTTTTATCGATCTTGATACGGTCCACCGAAAATCGACGAATATTGGCGATTGAAGCGTGGCCGGTGCCAAAATCATCCAGATCTATACGGCACCCCATTTTGGCCAATGCCGCGATATTCTGCACGACAACATCGTTGTCAGCATTGGCCACGACCGATTCAAGGATTTCGACGGTCAACCGCTCGGCGGCAATATCGAAACGGTCCAGCTCCCATTTCAGCTTTGCTGCCAATGACGGATTGCGCAACTCTTCTTTGGAAAAGTTAACCGCGACAGAAGGAATATTCTGGCCGCCCTTGTCCCAGCCGCGTAGTGCCGACAAAGCCTGTACCAGCATAACCTCGCCCAGCCTTTCAGACAGGCCAGTATTCATGATGGTTGGCAAAAACTCAGCCGGGGCCAGTACACCGCGCACAGGATGGCGCCAGCGCGCCAAAGCTTCAAAACCCGTGATCTCACCGGTATCGGTGGAAAGCTGCGGCTGAAAATAAGCGATGACCTCGCCGGATTCCAACGCCATTTCAATCCGGTCACGCAGGTTGTCGCGCTGACTGGCTGCCTGCTGCACTTCGGGCGAATAGGCGCGAATGGCCCCGGGCCCACTGTTGCGGGCGTCTTCCAGCGCCAGTTCGGCCGCTGACAGGATCGCCTCGCCGGTATCCTTGGGGGAACGGCTGGTCAGGCAAAAACCGACCGAGGCCGTTAGGTAGACCGTCATCGCATCGATGCTCAGCGGTTCGGCGACCGCGGCTTTCAGGCGTACGGCTATCTGGATAACGGCCTCCAGGTCCATGCGGTTGGCGGGTGTCAACGCCAGGGCAAAGCGTGCGCCCTCAAGCCTGGCCACCAGATCGGTTTCGCGCAATAGCCCCGCTATCCGTTCGCCGGTTTTTTGCAGAACCTTGTCGTGGGCTGCCTGACCATAGTTGTTCAGGATGCTTTGCGGTTCATCGATGCTGATGATCAGGCAAGCGGACTTGCGCCCGCCTAGCCGCGCCAGATCAAAGGCGCGGTCCAAGGCAGCGACAGCCGCCTTGCGCGGGGGTAGTCCTGTAATCTCATCCGCCCGCACATCCGGAAACGCCGCCCCGCGCAAATGATCTCGGGCATGCGAAAGCAGTGCCAAGGGTAATGCAGCCGCCGTGACGATCAGCGCACCTTCTGTGCCAAACCAGTAACCCGCCAGCGCCAAGGCCGGCCAAAGTGCAAAAAACTCGGAATACCTGGAACGGGCTGCGATCCGCGCAGCAGAAACGATGACATCCTTGGAGTGTTGCAATAGCATCCGTTCAGCCTCCGGGGTTGGGACCAAATTCTTGACCCTTTGAGCCATGTCTAGAATGCCGGTATGACCGCTAAGTTAATGCGGGCACTGATATTATTGCGGAATTTCCCTAAAATCCGAGGATATTCCATCATCTGCCGCCAGACCTGCAAAATCAAACAATGCCGGGTCGAGCAAATGCGAGGCACGTGCGTTCATCAGGGCTTTGAACATGATCTGGCGGCGGCCGGGGCTGCGGGTTTCCCATCCATCCAGAATCTGTTTGACCTGCTGGCGCTGCAATCCGTCCTGCGATCCGCAAAGATCGCACGGGATGATTGGGTAATTCATTGCCCGGGCGAATTTCTCGCAATCAGTTTCGGCGACAAATGCCAGTGGCCGATAAAGGAATAGATCACCCTCTTCATTCACGAGCTTCGGTGGCATCGCGGCCAGCCGCCCCCCGTGAAAAAGATTCATGAAAAAGGTTTCAAGTATGTCATCCCGGTGATGCCCGAGAACCACGGCAGAACACCCTTCTTCACGGGCAATACGATAGAGATTGCCGCGCCGCAGCCTCGAACATAGCGCGCAATAGGTCCGCCCGGCGGGCACCTTGTCCATGACGATGGAATAGGTGTCACGGTATTCGATCCGGTGGGCAATGCCTTTGGCGGACAGAAACTCCGGCAGGACCGTTGTCGGAAACCCCGGCTGGCCCTGATCGAGATTACAGGCCAGCAGATCCACCGGCAGAAGGCCGCGCCATTGCAGTTCATGCAGTACCGCCAACAGGGTGTAACTGTCCTTGCCGCCAGACAGGCAAACCAGCCACCGGGCGCCGCGTTCGATCATGCCGTAGGTGTCAATCGCTTCGCGCGTCTGGCGCACGATCCGTTTGCGCAGTTTCTTGAACTCGGTTGTACTCGGTGCTCCGTGAAACAGTGGATGTATATCGTCACCTTCGTCGAGCATCAGACCTTATCCCTGCTTTGCGGCCCATTGCAGCCATGGAACCCGCCGCGCCAAATTGTTGGCAAAATTCTGCTTTGGCAGCATACTTGCGATATTTGATTTAGAACATAGGAGGAAGCCATGGACTATGTTTTCTGTGTCCGAAGCATAAAGAACAACCAATTTGGCGGCGAACCGGGGGCGACCCATTTTCTCAAAGTGCCAGCCGGCGTCAACACGCCAACACCCGCCCATAAGATAACCAAAGCTCAGTGGGTTCGCGAGGTGCAGGAACAGTCCAAGCACGGGCCGCAGAATGAACAACCCGTCGGAGATATCCTGATGCATGTCCACGGGTTCAATACGCCGCAGGAAACCATGATGAAGCGGCATCGCGCCCTGCGGGATGGGCTGGAAAGCCTGGGCTACGAAGGTGCAGTGGTCAGTTTTGACTGGCCTTGCGAAGATTCAGCCCTGAATTACCTTGAAGACCGGGTTGACGCGAAACAAACGGCATTGCGGCTGGTCAGCGAAGGTATTGCCAGCTTTGCGGCCCTTCAACGACCCGATTGTCGGATCAATCTGCATGTGCTGGCCCATTCCATGGGCAGTTATGTCGTACGCGAGGCATTTGACGATGCCGACGATAGGCCCGCAGTTGCCGCGCGCGCTTGGTCAGTCAGTCAGATCATGCTGATGTCCGGTGATATTTCTGCGG
>JAOUMG010000235.1 GCA_029881635.1 Paracoccaceae bacterium
TGGCGAACCGAAAGAATGGGACCCGAGGTGATGATCACTGTCGTCCGGATCGGGAATGCCGACAACCATGGCTAAGTATTTCGTTCCGGTCGCAATCGGCAGTCTGATCTTTGGCTTCTGGATGAGTCCAGATTTCCAGCAGATTGCTGCCGGGGTCGCGATTTTTCTCTTCGGAATGCTGATGCTCGAAGATGGTTTCAAGCTGTTCAATGGCGGTTACCTGGAGCGGATGCTGGAACGCGCGACACGATCCACCGCCAGATCGCTGGCATTCGGTGTCGTTTCTACAACGATCATGCAATCGAGTTCACTTGTCTCCGTCATCACCATCTCTTTCCTGAGTGCTGGTCTCATATCCTTGGTCGGCGGAGTAGGGATCATATTCGGCGCGAATATCGGCACGACCACTGGGGCGTGGCTGGTCGCCGGATTTGGCCTGAAGGTGAACATCGCTGCCTATGCGATGCCGATGATCGCCATTGCTATCATCCTGGTATTCCAAAAGGCTCGATACCTGCGCGGGATCGGCTATGCCTTGGCAGGGCTCGGTTTTCTTTTTCTCGGCATCCACTTCATGAAAGTCGGTTTCGAGGCGTTCAAGGATCAGCTGGACCTTACAAGATTTGCGATGACCGGCCTGCTGGGTCTGGTCGTCTACACGTTGGTTGGCATGGCCGCGACTGTCATCATGCAGTCAAGCCATGCGACCATGGTTTTGATCATCACGGCCTTGGCGGCCGGACAGATTTCCTATGAAAATGCCCTGGCACTGGCCATTGGCGCCAATATCGGAACCACGATCACCGCGATCCTTGGTTCGTTGGGGGCAAATTTCCAAGGCAAGCGATTGGCATTGGCGCATCTAATTTTCAATGTTGTGACCGCCGGTATAGCGCTTGTCTTCATCGGACCCATTCGCATTTCAGTCGATTTGATCAGTAACTGGGTCGGGATTGCCGACACGGACTACGCGCTGAAACTGGCGGTATTTCACACCATCTTCAATGTGCTGGGCGTCGTGATCATGTTGCCAACGCTGAACAGGCTGATCGGGCTGCTTGAAAGAAAGATTGTCGAGCCGGTGCCGGACCGGAGCAAGCCGCGATATCTGTCCGAGGCGGTAGATGAATTCCCCCAGACGATCGAGGCGGCTTTGCGCAAAGAGGTCAAGCACCTTTATGACAATTCGGTGGAACTGATCGCACATGGGTTGAATTTAAGTCGTCACGAGATTTTCGAAACACAGGACGTGGCCGCGACAGTGCGAAACAGCCGCAGAGCCGTCGAATTCGACATTGACGAGCGTTATGAAACACGGGTCAAAACGCTTTTCGCAGCAATCGTGGATTTCACGACGCGCACCGGGGTAAAGAACCTGCCACCAGATGTGATGGAAAGGGTCTATGCGTTACGCGATGTGGCCGGCCACATCGTTCATGCTGTCAAGGCGGTCAAGCATTTGCGCCGCAACGCCACGGCCTACACAATCCACGATCAGGGTGCCGTTACCGAAATCTACAATGCCTTGCGGACCGAAATTGCACGGATACTCGTCGAGATACGCAAGCTCGATCTTACGGAACCGGAAGACCGCAGCAATCTGTGGCTCGATGAAGAGGCGGCTCAGGTCGAAGATGATGCGCGCAACAGCAACCGCATTGTCGATGCGCTGATCCGAATGGGCCGTCTTGATGCGGATGCCGCAACCTCGTTCCTGAATGATTCCGGCTATGCTTATACCGCGATGCGCGACCTGCTTGCCGCCGCGCGGGCCTATTACATCGAATCCGATAGTGCCGTCGCCGAGGTCGAACGCATTCTGTCGCTCGATGAAGAAGACGTTGGCGAGGTGGTCACCGAGACCGCCAAAGCCGCACCCGAAACTATCCATGTTTAGGTCGGTCGCACCACCCTTCGCGATTGCGGTTGCGCCGATTTTTCCAACGCAGGAGATACCAGATGGGGCTCAAGAAATATGCGGACAAACTTGACGATTATTTCGAACGGCTGACACAGGGTAAGGTCGAAAAGATCAAGCCGAGCCATGTTGAAAAAGTAATCTCGAAGCTTCAGGCGAAGAAGCAACAGCTTCAGCAAGAGATTGAGAAAACTGTCAAGGACTCGAAAAAAGCCCGCCTGGAGCGAAAGGTTCTGATCGCCAACGAACACATCAAGCGGGCGGAAATGCTCTTCAAGGAAATCGACCCGCAGGCCAAGTCTGTAGCCGAAGTGGAACCAGCACCAGCGCCCAGCGGTGATTGACCGATCGCGGGTTGGAATGCGGGCGCAGGTGCCGGGCAGGAACTGATAGTCGACAAGATCGGTCTGTCCGGCGTCGCGGCGGCTCTAATTTGGTCTCGATCTGGCGATTGCCTGAACCGAAGACGCGGGCGTCATTCCGGTGGGGTGCTGGTGACCGAATTGGTCAGCCAGTCGGTCAGCCCGAGCAGCCCCGGCCTGCGGGTCTTGCTGTTGGGGTAGACCAGACAATAGGGATGGCCAAGCGCTATGCCGGTATCGGAAAGGGCGACAAGCTTGCCCGATGCCATGTCGTCTTCGGCCATCATGCGCTGACCCAGCGCCACACCGATGCCGTCACGCGCCATGTCAAGCACGAGACCTGACGTTCCGATCTGATAGCCCTTGGTCTCGTTTGGTGCGGGAAGCCCGGCTTGGGCGTACCAACTGGCCCATGTCGGATGGGAAACGAATGCCGGGCCCCAGCTCGTGTGAATCAGATCTTGGTCAGGGACAGCGCCCATCCCTGACATTCGGGCCGCAGGCACCCGGTCGAGATAGGCGGGGCTGCACAGGGGCAGTACCTCGTCATGGATCAGCTTGACCACAGTCATCCCCGGATAATGCCCGGCGCCGTAGCAAATCCGCAGGTCGATGTTGTTTCGGGCAAAATCCACAGGGTCCGATTCAACGCGCAGATCGAATCTCAGGTTGGGGTTGATCAGGGCAAACCGGGCCAGCTTGGTTTCCAGCCAGCGTTCGGCCACCGAAGAAATTGTGGATATCACCAGCCGAGATCTGGATCTGTCCGACATGACCTGATCGGTGAATTCCGAAATGGCTTGCAGGGCATCGGCCGCGCCGGAATAGACGGCGGCCCCAGCGTCGGTCAGGATCACCCGGTTATTGGACCGCATGAACAGTTGTTTTCCGAGGAATTCTTCCAGTTTCTTGACGTGCTGGCTGATCGCTGCCGGTGAAACCGACAACTCCTCGGCTGCCGCGACATAGCTTCCGTTCCGTGCCGCCGCCTCGAAGGCACGTAAGGAGTTGAGCGGGGGAAGCGTCAGGGGCATGTGTGATTGACTTAGTTTTTCTAACCTTGCGTAACATTTTCGCAGATTGAGAAAAAGTCGAATTCGTTAGAGCGTCGTCCAATGGACAAAGAACATTGCGCGACAAGCAAATTGCACAATCGGAATCGCCGAGGGGGCGCCGATTGCCCTGGCCGCAGGTGCGCCGTGCAAGGAGCGCCGCGATGAGCGTGGAGCGGCGCGGCCGCCGACAAAGCCCGCTTGAACAGGCAATCGTGCAACTGCCCTGGTCTCAGCCGTGCCTTACGCTTGAGCCGTCGCGCGTCATATCGGACGATCAGATCGAGGCCATTCACCTGAAATCCCTCAGGGTCCTGCAGGATATCGGGATGGATATCCTGAATGTAGAGGCACGCGAAATCCTTGCGTGCGCGGGTGCCGTGGTGACGGGTCAGCGGGTCCGGATTGGCAGCGACATCATTGACGCGGTTCTCAAAACACCACCGGCAGAATTCACGCTGCATGCACGCAATCCCGCCCATTCGGTGCGGATTGGGGGCAAATGGATCGCGTTTGCGCCGGTCGGCGGTCCGCCAAACTGTTCGGACAATGACAGAGGGCGGCGGCCCGGCAGCTTGCACGACAATGGCAATTTTGTCCGTCTCAGCCAGTTCTTCAATTGCATCCACATTTCGGGCGACGGTTCGGTCGACGCGCTGGACTGCCACGCCTCGGTGCGGCACTTGCAGGTCATGCGCAACAAGATGCGGCTTTCGGACAAGGTGCCGTTTGTCTATTCGACCAGCCGCGAGGTCTTGCAAGACAGTCTGGAGATTGTCCGGCTGGCGCGGGGGCTTTCACATGAGGACATGCTGCAAGAGCCGTCGGCCTATACAGTGATCAACACCAACTCACCGCTGAAGCTGGATGACCCGATGGGGATGGGGATCATCGAAATGGCGCGCCGCAACCAGGTCTGTGTGGTCACTCCGTTCACTCTTGCCGGGGCGATGGCACCCGTTACGCTGGCCGGGGCACTGGTCGAGCAGAATGCCGAGGTACTTGCCTGCCTGGCGATTTCACAATTGACCAATCCGGGTGCGCCGTTCGTTTATGGCAGCTTTACTTCGAATGTTGACATGAAGTCGGGCGCACCTGCCTTTGGCACGCCCGAATACATGAAGGCCTGCATCGCCGGGGGCCAACTGGCGCGGCGCTATCGGCTGCCCTATCGCACATCAAGCGCCAACGCAGCCAATTCTCTCGATGCCCAGGCGGCCTATGAGACGGTGTTTTCGCTTTGGGCCGCAATCATGGCAGGCGGCAACCTGATCGTGCATGCGGCGGGTTGGATGGAGGGCGGTCTTGTCGCCTCGTTCGAGAAATTCGTGCTCGACGTAGAGCTTTTGCAGATGATCGAGGCGTTTCTGACCCCGATTGTCGTTGATGATGAGACGATGGCATTCGAGGCAATGGATGAGGTGGGTCCCGGTGGTCATTTCTTTGGGGCCGCGCATACGATGACCCGC
>JAOUMG010000236.1 GCA_029881635.1 Paracoccaceae bacterium
ACCAGCAGTGCCCCTGCTGCAACTTCGGTTCCATTGGCAAATTCGGGGGCGAGTTCTACAATTTTTCCTGCCGCAGCCGTGCGCAGTTCGAGTTGTCGTCGACTACGCACCTCTCCAAACACGGTTAGCACCGGTGTGATCGTCGCTGGTTCCAATGTCAGGACATTTACGGTGAAAACCCGTTCTCGGGCCAGTCGCGGGGCGTTTTCCTCGGCGTTCCTGGTATCTATTGCAGATTTAAGCGTAGCTCCGCCGACTCCCAGCAGCGCCAGCGTCACCGCAAGCAGCAAAAGCCCCATGAGACTGCGGAAAAGAAAACGCATAAATCCCTTTCTTTCCTCTAACCTGCGGAAAACCTTAGTCTCGTCTCGCGCTGCATCCAAGTATAAAGAGTGAAACGCGCGAAGGCGTTACTTCCGTCGCAAATGCTCATCCAGCCTTGGCATGATCTCGACGAAATTACAGGGGCGGTGACGAAAATCGAGCTGGAATTTGAGGATTTCATCCCAAGCGTCACGGCAGGCACCCGGGCTTCCGGGTAGTGCGAACAGATAAGTGCCCTGCGCCACGCCGCCGCATGCCCGGGACTGTACGGCGCTGGTTCCGATCTTTGCCATTGAAATCATGGTGAAAACAGTGCCGAAGGCTTCGATCTCTTTCTCATAGACATCGCGGTGTGCTTCAACCGTTACGTCGCGGCCTGTCAGGCCGGTGCCACCCGTGGTCAGGATCACGTCAATCGCCGGATTGGCGCACCATTCCCGGAGCTTACCCGCAATCTTGTCCCGTTCGTCTTGAACAATGTCCCGGGCTGCCAACAGATGCCCCGCGCTGGTCAAGCGATCAACCAGCGTATCACCGGATTTATCTTCCGCCAGGCTGCGGGTATCCGATACGGTCAGAACCGCAATACGGACGGGGATGAAGTCTTTGGTTTCATCAATGCGGCTCATGTTTCTGGCAAAGCTCCCGTTAAAGGCAGGGGTTGTTAACCGGCAAGCGCGGCACTTCCAGCATCTTAGCCAGTGATACCTCAGCCTCCGCGCTGACAAGCTGATGAATGAATTGGGACTCGATGCTGTCTCTACCCGTGATTTCGCAGGCTTCGGCAGGCAGTTTTCCACGCGCCGCTATTTCGTTGGCGAACCACCGACTGGCCGATTCATAATCTGCCGGTGGGTAGGCATTCTGCGCAAAGAAAAGCAGTGATTGCCTGGTCAGGCTTTCAAGCCTGCGCTTTTCTTCCTCAGACAATACCTTCGGGCATTGGTCGCTGATGCGGGTGACATCCCTCATCGCGATAAGGAAGCATCCGACGGCGCCATTCGTCCCCCGGTCGATCCCGGTAACCTTGCCATCGGCAGTTCGCTGAACGAAAATATCGCCCTTCAGGCGGAGGATTTCGGCCACAGATCCGTCTGGACTGGTTATTTTCTCAACCAGTTGCGCCTTATCGGCGAAGAGGGCCGCATAGTCGGTTCCGTTCCACTCGCCCGCATGGACCGCTGGCGGCGCAAGAACAAATGTAACTGCCCCAAAAACCCAACCCCAACAGCTCATTTGCCCTTAAGCCTCGCCTTGATTGCCAACAGATCAGCCCAGGCTTCGCGTTTGGCTGCCGGGTTGCGCAAGAGATAGGCCGGATGAGTCATGGGCATCGCTGGCCGTCCGAAGGCTTCGGCCCAGTTGCCGCGCAATCTCAGAATACCCTTGCGGCCCAATGCCGCTGAACATGGCGTATTGCCCATCAGCACGATCAGCTCGGGATCGGCCAATTCCACATGGCGTTTCAGAAAGGGCAGCATTATCGAAATTTCATCAGGCTCCGGATCGCGGTTTGAGGGTGGCCGCCATGGCAGAACATTGGTGATATAAATGCCTTCGGCAGGATTGGCAGCCGTGCGCGACAGGCCAATCGCCGCAAACATCCGGTCAAGCAACTGACCCGCGCGGCCGACGAATGGCAGCCCTTCAACATCCTCATCCCGGCCGGGTGCTTCGCCAATAACCATCACATTGGCCTTAGGATTGCCGTCAGCAAAAACGAAATTCCGTGCGCCCTTCTTGAGGTCGCACAAATCAAAAGCTTCTTGCACCTCTGCCAGCTCTTCAAGATGCTGGGCACCCTCTGCCACAGCCTCGGCCATCACAACCGGATCTATGGCCTCGATCTTTGGCGCTACTGCCGATGCAGGGGTAACGGCAATGGGTTTCGGCGCCTCGGCCGGAACTTCATAACGGTTAACCGGGACCTCACCGATCGGTTCATCCGCCCCAAGTTCCATCTGCCATTCCAGCAATGCCTTGGCGGCGTGAAAATCCATATGTTCGGCGGCTGACTCCATGCCCATGAAACTATGCCTCCGCACGGCCAAGGTAAAGCCACGCAGATTGTGCGTTGCCGTTAACGCCGTCCTTTGTCATAAGCAGCCGAAACGGGACCGGAGCCAGCATGACATTCCGCGCGCGTCACCTTTTGGGCATCGAACACCTCGCACCCGAGGAGATACGCAGCGTTCTGGATCTTGCCGACTCTTATGTCGATCTGAACCGCCGCACGATCAAACATGCGGATGCGTTGGATGGCATGACCCAGATCAACATGTTTTTTGAGGCCTCGACGCGCACCCAGGCCTCGTTCGAACTGGCGGGCAAACGCCTTGGCGCAGATGTGATGAACATGGCGATGCAGCATTCATCGGTGAAGAAAGGCGAAACGCTGATTGATACGGCGCTGACGCTGAACGCGATGCACCCTGATCTTCTGGTGGTAAGGCACCCCTCATCAGGGGCAGTCAACCTTTTGGCCTCAAAGGTCAATTGCGCTGTGCTGAACGCGGGTGACGGGCGGCACGAACACCCGACCCAGGCGCTGCTTGATGCATTGACCATCCGCCGCGCCAAGGGCCGCATCCAGCGGCTGACCGTGGCAATCTGCGGCGATATCGCCCATTCACGTGTGGCGCGTTCGAACCTGATCCTGCTGGGGAAAATGGAAAACCGCATCCGCCTGATTGGTCCGCCGACTCTGATGCCGTCCGGCGTGGCCGACCTTGGCTGCGAGGTCTATGAAGACATGCGCGAGGGGCTTAAAGATTGCGACGTTGTGATGATGCTGCGTTTGCAGAAGGAACGCATGGACGGCGGTTTTATCCCGTCCGAGCGGGAATATTACCATCGCTACGGGCTTGATGCCGAAAAACTGGCCTATGCGAAAGAGGATGCCATTGTCATGCATCCGGGGCCCATGAACCGGGGCGTGGAGATCGACGGCGAACTGGCCGACGACATCAACCGATCCGTCATTCAGGATCAGGTCGAGATGGGTGTGGCCGTGCGCATGGCCTGCATGGACCTTCTGGCCCGCAACCTCAGGGCCGAACGCGGACGGCAGGCGGTGGGGGTGATGGTTTGACCACCGCACCGCGCGAGGATTGGGAGGAATTGCTTGATCCGGAGGAGCAATTGCTTTGGGTTGGAACGCCTGCCAGCGGTATCCGCTTCACGCCCAAGGCTATCGGTACGTCCGTCTTCGGTTTGTTCGTCTTCGGGTTTGCGATCTTCTGGACGGTCGGGGCGGCAACGCCGTTCCTTCAGGGCCTCACCGGCGGGATGCCACAGGGGGCGGGCTGGTTCTTCATCTTCTTTCCGCTGTTCGGCCTGCCCTTCATCGCAGCGGGCTATTACATGGTGATCGGGCAATATTTCCGCGATGCGCGGCAGCGCCGTCATACCCGGTATGCCCTGACCAACCGCCGCGCGCTGATCACCAGCTGGGCTGGCAAGCGCACGCTCAAGAGCTTTCCCATCGGCCCCACGTCGGTCGTCGACTATCAGCCCGGCCCGGAGGCGACGATCTATTTCGCAACCGAGGTGACCAAGGACAGCGATGGCGACACGAACAGCGAAAGGATAGGTTTCGAACATGTCCCTGACGGCGATGCCGCCTATGCAATCATCCGTCGAATACAGTCCGGAGCTGTCGAATGATCCTGATCACCAATGCCCGCCTGATCGACCCCGAGGCCGGAACTGACACGCTCGGCGCGCTCTTGATCGAGGATGGTGTCATCGCCCGCATCTTCGACACGCCTGACGGTTTGCCGGACAAAAGTCCGACACTTCGCCGACAGGATGCCGGTGGTAAATGCCTCGCCCCCGGCATTGTCGATCTGGGCGTGAAGATCGGTGAGCCGGGTGAGCGGCATAAGGAAAGCTTCCGGTCGGCGGGGCTCGCCGCCGCTGCGGGTGGTGTGACTACGATTATCGCCCGGCCTGACACGCATCCGGCCATCGACGACCCCGAAACATTGGAGTTCGTCACCCGCCGTGCGGCCGAGGCTTCGCCCGTCCGTATCCGTCATATGGCCGCGTTGACCAAAGGTCGGGTGGGGCGCGAGATGACGGAAATCGGCTTTCTGCTCGATGCCGGGGCAATTGCCTTTACCGATTGCGATCATGTCGTCACAGACACCAAGGTTCTAAGCCGGGCCCTGAGCTATGCGAAATCGCTGGGCGCGCTGGTCATGGGGCACCCGCAGGAACCGGGTCTTTCATCTGGCGGTGCAGTGACATCGGGCAAGTTCGGCAGTCTGCGCGGCCTGCCTGGGGTCAGCCCAATGGCTGAACGTATCGGCTTTGACCGCGATATGGGCCTGATCGAGATGACAGGCGTCAGGTATCATTTCGACCAGATTACGACCGCCCGCGCCTTGCCCGCGCTGGAACGTGCCAAGGCAAACGGGTTTGACGTGACGGCCGGGACGTCGATCCACCATCTGACGCTCAACGAATTCGAT
>JAOUMG010000237.1 GCA_029881635.1 Paracoccaceae bacterium
TGATCACCGGCTCCATGGCACCCAAGCATCACACCCCGTGGAAAGATGCGCTGGACGATTCCATGGAAAGTTACCTCAAGAACTAGCAAGGGCAGGGGCGGAGAGATGACAATCGGCTTCCGCCCCTTTCTGACTGCACTGATGCTGGTGGCTGGCATCGCAACAGCCGAGGAAGTTGATCTGGAACTCGTACTGGCGATGGACGGATCGGGCTCGATCAATCCTGCCGAGTATGTTTTGCAGATCGAAGGGACAATTGCCGCCTTCTACGACCCCGGTGTGCAACAGGCGATTTTATCCGGTCCAACGGGCAAGGTCGCGGTCGCAGTAATGATCTGGTCTGACGCCGCGTTCCCGAAGTTCACGACAGGGTGGTACCTGCTTGACAGTCCGGAGGCGATCGAGGGCTTTGCCCAAGCCGTCCGAGATTTTCATACCCACACAGGCCGTCAATTCGGTATTGGCGGCGGTGGCACCGGCATCGGTGACGGCGTCGTCTATGCGTTGGGCATGATCGAAGGCAATGACTACAACGGCCTGCGCCGGGTCATTGACGTATCGGGTGACGGGGTCGAAACCGATCCCTGGTTTCGCGAAGCGCCAACCATGCCTTTCGCCAAGCGTCTGGCCCAGGAACAGGGTGTTACGCTGAACGGCCTGGCGATTCTCACAGATTTCCCGACACTGGATATCTGGTATGAAAATCACGTCATTACCGGTGTTGGGTCTTTTGTCATCAAGGCCGAGGGATTTGACAGCTTCGCCGATGCAATCCGAGAAAAACTGCTGCGTGAAACCGCCTTCAACGTCAGTGAGGCAGTCCCCGAGGCTTCGGCAGACTTTCGGATTGCCAGCGAATGACGGTTGGGCAACTTTTCTTCGGTATCGGTGCAGGCCCACCTGACCGTCAGGATTGGGGGCGGGTCTTTTTCGGGTCGTAATGGGCAAAGGGTACGATCTTGGCAGGCAAACGTTTTTGAATGCCATCAAGCTTGCCTATTTCGACTTCGGTGCCAACGTCGGCATGGGCCACGTCCACCCGTGCGAGAGCGATGCTCTTGCCCAGCATCGGGGATCGCATGGCAGATGTCACTTCCCCCACCTGTGCACGTCCAATGCGCACGCAGTCGCCGTGACCCACATCGACATTGCTGTCGATATCAAGCCCGACGAGTTTGCGGGCAGGGTGTTCCCTGCGCCGGATCAGCGCGTCACGCCCGATGAAATCGTCGGGCTTTGATTTGAGTGGAACGGTAAAGCCGATGCCGGCCTCGAACGGGTCGGTCTGGTCGGAAAAGTCATAGCCTGCAAAAATCAGCCCGGCCTCGATCCGTACCATGTCGAGCGCTTCGAGCCCCAAGGGTTTCAGCCCGTGATCCTTGCCCGCGGCCCAGATCGCGTCAAACACTTCGGGCGCATGTTTGGGATGGCAGAAAACCTCATACCCCAATTCACCAGTGTAGCCGGTGCGCGAAATGACGATGGGAACGCCCTGATCATCGCCGATGCGGGCCGGTGCAAACCGGAACCAGCCAAGTTCGTCCATGCTGGGTTGATGCGGGGCGGTCCAGACGACCTTCTTCAGCAGATCGCGGCTTTCGGGACCTTGCACGGCGACATTGTGAAGCTGGTCGGTCGAAGACCGCACCAGAACCTTCAGTCCGAGCTTTTCGGCCTGTTCGCGCAGCCATTCACCGGAATAGTCGTCGCCACCGATCCAGCGGAAATTGTCGCGACCGAGGCGGAAAACCGTTCCGTCATCGATCATGCCACCATGTTCGTAACACATTGCCGTATAGACGACACCGCCGACAGGCAGGGTCTTCATGTTGCGGGTCACGGTGTATTGCATCAGCGCTTCGGCATCCGGGCCGGTTACTTCGAACTTGCGCAAGGGCGACAGATCCATGATCACCGCTTTCTTGCGGCACGCCCAGTATTCTTCTATCGGCCCGGCTTCGGAAAAGCTGCCCGCCAGCCAGTAGCCTTTATATTCAACAAAATTGCGCGTGTGTTTGGCGAAGTTTTGATGAAACCCGGTTTCTTTGGTCATTTTTGGTTCCGAATCCTTGGTGGTGCGCAGGGCAATAGCACGCTGAAACTTTTCCTTGCCGGAATAGCTGCGCACATGAATATCCGTGGGGTTCCAGCCATTGGCTGGGGATGTGTCATCGGGGCAAGCGGAACTGACACAGACAAGGTCGGTCAACGCCCGGAGCAGGACATAGTCGCCCGGCCGCGACCAAGGCTCATCTGCATACATGACCCCATGATCGTCGATGCCGGTATTGAAGAAAAAGTTGATCGCCATCCAGCCTTTGCGCGCTGTCACACCATGGTCTTTGAGCGTGTAGTTGAAGTTTTCCGAACAGTTGATATGGCCGGGGTAACCGATGTCGTCATAGTATTTGGCCGCACAGGCGAGCGCGAATGCGTCATGACGACCGCAGGTGTCCTGCACTACTTCAATCAATGGCAGCATGTCCTGATCGTAGTACTTTCCGTGCAACCCCGGCATCGGATAAGCATGGCCCATCAGTGTACGCGTGGTGGTGACATCCAGCGCATGTTCGATTCCCTTGTCGAGCTTTCGGGCAGAAAAACACTGAAAATCAGTGCATTGTCGCCCATCCACGTCAAGAACCTGGATGTAGTCACCCGCCTTGACGAAATAGGCCTGTGCCGTGCTGCTTTTGATCCTGAGATCCAGAACCGGGTCTGCCAACGGGTCTGGCAGTTCGAATTTCGCGGGTGATTTCAGGGTCGTCCGTTTGATCAGCACCGTGAGTGCAGTGGCCGTATCCTGTGCTTCGGCATCCATGATGCCACCCGGGGCTGCGATGATGACCGCGCCGTCGCGCGCGGCGGTCATGGTCACTTCGGTTTTGGCGGGTGTGGTCGTGTCATAGAACCGGATCCCCCCGGCCTTGGCCAGATCGACGCCGCGCGCTTCTATTCCCATGCGAAGCCCGCGCAACGATTGATCGGACCCGGCCAAAAGTGTTTTCAGTCCGGTGGCATCCGAGTTTGGATTCTCACCCAGAATGCTTGCATCGATCTTGCCCTTGCCGTCGACGGCCACGACTTCGCAAGGCTGACCGCCTTCGTCATTGGTGATGGTCAGCCTGTCACCGACTGCAATCGGCACGAAAATTGCCCCGGCACCGGGCACGACATAACGCTCAGTTCCCGGTGCCAACGAAAAAACGCTGGGCTGGATAATCTGGCTGGGCCGTGGCGGACCAGGGTGAACGCTGGGGTAATTCGTGTCGAGCATCTGGCCCCCGGAGCAAAACCGACGTTGCGTATGCGGAAAAAAATATTAACATGGAGAATAACCAGTGGCGCCCATCCGCGCAAGCATCCTTAGGCAGGTAGACACACAGTGAAAAATCACCACATCAACTTTGTCGGATGGCTGTTGTTCATAGTCTCGGCGATTGGCTTTATCATCGCGAGTGTTGGCAGCTTCTGGGCGATGTTCGGAAGCGTTTTTTTCCTGGTCGCTTGCCTGGTTTTCCTGATCCCGTTTTTCCGCAACGACTGATCCGTCGAAGCGCAGATCCGTTTGAGGTTGGCTACGCGACAAGTCCTTGATTATTGGCGGCCCCGATAGGATTCGAACCTATGACCTACCGCTTAGGAGGCGGTCGCTCTATCCCCTGAGCTACGGGGCCGCAATAATTTGGCAGCAACAGTCACTTACCTATCGCTTTTCGGACAGCGCTTTGCTTTCGCTTGGATAGAGTTCGGAAACACCCTTGGCAAGTTTTGTCGTACATGCCCTGAATGAACTGGCGATCTGGTCGCATTCAGCCCATGGCTTTGATGAAAATAGTCAGAAGTTCAGAAATACATGGGTTCGCTTCAATACTAAACCTGTAGTTTCAGCCTTTTTGAGGGATTGTCTCGGTCAATTCACGATCTCTGAGATATTAATGAAGTAAGTCTTGTCTACCACCGCACTTTGATCATGCTGGACGCCGTCACGCGATGATGTCGGGGGTCAGTATGTCCTCGATCCGGGCGATCTGGTCTTTCAGGCCGAGTTTTTGTTTTTTCAGCCGCCGGAGTGATAACGGGTCGCTGCGGGCAGATTCCTGCAAGGCCTGGATTGCCTCATCGAGATCGCGGTGCTGGCGGCGCATGACCTCGAGCTTGACCCGGAGAACCTCTTCATTCTTCATTTCCCTGTCCGTATTCATGAGGTTCCTGTGTTGAGTCGGATTTGTGCGCGGCCCCGGAAGATAACAATTTTTCGTGTTTGCGAAAAGGCTTTCCGCCGTCCGGCTCTTGTTCTGGTCGGATGAAATATCCATATTCTTCGCAACGCCGCCGATGTCGGGGCTGAAATGCACTGTCGCTTGAAGCTGAGGACATGCCTGAGATGACAAAACTTACTTTTGCCGCCCATCCGTTCCTGTTGGGCTTTGACCAATTAGAGCGCCTGGTAGAACGCACGGCCAAATCAGGCAATGAGGGCTACCCGCCTTTCAATATCGAACAATCCTCGGAAAACGGGTTTCGCATTACGCTGGCTATCGCGGGATTCCGCGATGTCGATCTTTCGATCACCGTCGAAGACCGTCAGCTGTTGATCCGCGGGCGTCAAGCCGACGAGGACGATGGCCGGGTGTTCCTGCATCGGGGCATTGCCGCGCGGGCCTTTCAGCGCAGTTTTGTTCTGGCCGAAGGCGTCGATGTCGCCGGGGCCACGATGGAGAACGGGCTTTTGCATATCGACCTGCACCGGGCCATTCCTGACCCGGTGGTGCAGACCATCCGCATAACCAAG
>JAOUMG010000238.1 GCA_029881635.1 Paracoccaceae bacterium
GCTGGCCCGCAGCCTCGATCTGGGCTCCACCGCATCTGTTGCCGCCGAACCCTGGCCGCTCGATACACCTGCCAATGCGCAACTGGATGTCCGCGTCGACCGTATCCTTGCCCGCGCAGATGGGCGTTTTGAGCTTTCGGGTCAGTTTGCGATCTATTCGCGCGAAGGCGTCATCGGGGAATCGCTCACACGATTTGATATTCAGGTTCCGTTCCAGTCAAACGAACCCCGCGACGTTGCCGCAACTACCGGCATCGCCATCGCCGAACTGGCCAAGCAGGTACTGGCACGGCTGGCGCGGTAAACGGATATTTTGGCTGATGCGTGCATTTGAGCCCCAAATGGCCTGACAGACAGCGCGAAATCTTGCTGTTGGGCGTGGCAATTTCACAAAGATCGCCAAACCGATGGCCACAACAGATTGTGACCAACAGGGTCCCGGATTTGCAAATCCTGGCAAACGCTCCATCTATAGCCTATCGCAGGACTGAAAGGGGTGCACTTTGACCAAATACACAAAATCTGATGCAGCCATCGCTCAGCTCACGCCAGAGCAATTCAGGGTAACACAGCAAAATGGCACAGAACGGCCCGGCACAGGCGAGTATCTGACCAACCACGAACCGGGCATCTATGTTGATATCGTTTCAGGGGAACCCTTGTTCGCTTCGTCCGACAAATTTGAAAGTGGCTGTGGATGGCCCAGTTTCACCAAACCAATCCAACCCGCCAACGTGAACGAACTACGGGACATCACGCATGGCATGATCCGTACTGAGGTCCGCTCAGCCCATGGTGACAGCCATCTGGGGCATGTTTTTCCCGATGGCCCACGGGACCGGGGTGGTCTGCGGTATTGCATCAACTCCGCGTCATTGCGTTTTATTCACCGCGACGACATGGTTGCCGAAGGCTACGCTGATTTTATTGATCAAGTGGAGGACATCTGATGGCACAAGAACGCGCAGTTTTGGCTGGGGGTTGCTTCTGGGGCATGCAGGATCTGATCCGCAAGTTGCCGGGGGTGACGCATACCCGCGTTGGCTATACCGGGGGCGAGGTGGCCAATGCCACTTACCGCAATCATGGTAATCATGCCGAAGGGATTGAGATAACATACGATCCTGAAAAGATTAGCTACCGTACTTTGCTGGAATTCTTTTTCCAGATCCATGATCCGACTACACATCTACGTCAGGGCAATGACCGCGGGCCATCCTACCGATCGGCAATCTACTATGTCGACGAAGATCAACGGGCCACCGCCATCGACACTATTGCAGATGTCGATGCCTCAGGTCTTTGGCCGGGCAAAGTGGTCACCGAGGTTGAGCCTGTTGGCGATTTCTGGGAGGCGGAGCCTGAACACCAAGATTATCTTGAGCGTGTCCCAAACGGTTATACCTGCCATTTCGTCCGCCCGGGTTGGGTGCTGCCCCGGCGTGAAGCAGCTGAATAAATCCGTTGGCGCGCACCGTTTTGATTGTATGAGAATTTTCGGCTGTAAATCGGCAAATTGCTGAATTTAAACGAATATTATAATGTCATATGTGTCAGACGACACGCCTTGGAAGGTGGGAACCGGATTGATTCCCACTGTTCCAGTGGAATGAGGAACAGAAACGGTGACCGTGCAGGAAGCGAATTTTACCTTCGATAACAGTTACGCCCGCGAACTTGATGGGTTTTATGTTCCCTGGCAGGGCGCAAACTTCCCTGCGCCAAAAATGCTGCGATTCAACCGGGAACTGGCCATCGAACTTGGTCTGGAACCAGAGGCCTTGGCCAATGATCATGGCGCGGCGGTTTTTTCTGGAACGCAAAGCCCGCAGGGCGCAGATCCGCTGGCCATGGCCTATGCCGGGCATCAGTTTGGCGGCTTTTCGCCTCAGCTGGGCGATGGTCGGGCGCTCTTGATTGGGGAAGTGATCGACCGGTCCGGAAATCGTCGCGACATCCAACTCAAGGGATCGGGGCGGACACCGTTTTCGCGAGGCGGTGATGGCAAGGCCGTGCTGGGTCCGGTGTTGCGCGAATACCTTATGGGTGAGGCAATGCATGGCCTGGGGATCCCAACCACCCGTGCGCTAGCTGCTGTGACAACCGGTGAGGCTGTCGAACGCGATGGATACAAGCCCGGAGCTGTGTTGACGCGGGTGGCCAGTTCGCACCTGCGTGTTGGCACTTTTCAGTTTTTCGCGGCGCGCGGTGAAACCGACAAGGTGCGCCAATTGGCCGACTACGCCATCGCACGACACTACCCGGAACTGACCGGCGCAAAGGACCGTTATCTTGGTCTTTTGCAACGGGTGGCTGCTGCTCAGGCCGCATTGGTAGCCCAGTGGGTACTGGTCGGTTTCGTGCATGGGGTCATGAACACCGACAATATGACCATTTCGGGCGAGACGATTGACTACGGCCCCTGCGCATTCCTTGACGCATATGACCCCAATGCGGTTTTCAGCTCGATCGATCATCACGGGCGCTATGCCTATGGCAACCAACCGACCATTGCGCAGTGGAATCTTGCCCGGCTGGCCGAAACTCTGCTGGACCTGATCAACCCGAATGATAGCGAGGATGCGATCCGTCAGGCGACAAATGCGATCAACGCATTTCCGCTTCTCTATCAAACCGAATGGCTGAAGGGGATGCGGGCGAAGCTCGGGCTTGCAAATGACATTCCCGGTGATCTTGATCTGGCCAATGACCTCTTCAGCGCGATGGAGGGGCAGAACGTTGATTTCACGCTGCTGTTCCGACATCTGGCAGATGCTCTTCGTGGCGACACAGCCCCAGCAAAAGGCCTGTTCAAAAACCCAACGCCATTCGAAGGCTGGTTGGATCGGTACAATCGGCGCTTCGAAAAGGAAGATGCGGTTCCCGTGGCTTTGGCAGAAGCGATGGATCGGGTGAACCCTCTCTACATTCCCCGCAACCATATGGTCGAAGCAGCGCTGGAGGCAGCGTTGCAAAATGACATGGAACCTTTCGACAAACTGCTGGCGGCGATAACTGCGCCCTTTGCCAGCCGCCCCGGATTTGCGGACCATGCCCAACCAGCCCCTGAAAGCTTTGGACCTTTCACGACGTTCTGTGGAACCTGAACATGTGAACATGAAACACCGCTTACAGAAATGCCATCCTGTCGGTTTTGTAGTGGAAAGGCTGGGTACAAACAGCAATTGTACCGGTGAGGAACACGGCAAGAACATTGGGAAGGAAGTGATTTATGTCGGAAGCGTTTGATCCAAAGCTGCGACAGATGTTTCTGGGTGGCATGAGTCATGCGGCCTGTACGGTCAACATCGTCACGACTGACGGCAAGGCGGGGCGGGCAGGCGTGACCGTATCGGCCATGTCATCGGTTTCGGCAGACACCCCGCGACCGACGCTGTTGGTCTGCGTTCATCATCAAAGCCCGGCCGCCCAGAAAATCATCGATAACGGCGTTTTTTGCGTGAATGTGCTGAAAGACGACCAAGCCTATATTTCCGACACTTTCGCAGGCCGTTTCAAAAACCAGATCGCAGACAAGTTCGATTGTGCAGAATGGAAAGAAATGCCTTCTGGTGCCCCGCGCGTCGTCGACCCTTTGGTGGGTTTTGACTGCAAGATTTTGTCATCAAATCTGATCGGTACGCATTTGGTCTTTTTTGGTGAGGTGGGTGACATTTTCATCGCCGAACGCGGTTCACCCCTCATTTACGCAAACAGGGCCTATGGGGCGACCAACAGGATAGATGCAGCCGGATCTATCAATGCCGGCCGCGATGCCGCCGCCGCAGCCTTGTCGATAGGGTGCTTTCACACTTTCGGTCCGTATATTCTGCCCGAAATGATCAGCCGGTTGCGTAACAGCGACCCGGAGCTCAAAATCAACCTCATCGAGGGCGATCAGCGCAGGGTACAGGAAAGTCTTTCGGCCGGTGAGGTTGAACTGGCATTCTTATACGATATCGGATTGGGCGATGATTTTGTCACCGAACCGTTGACGCATCTTACGCCTTACGTCCTGCTGGCAGATGGTCATCCTTTAGCCGCAAAAACCGCGCTGGCGCCGTCTGATCTGGCCGATCAGCCGATGATACTTCTGAATGCGCCCCCTAGTCGCGACTATTTCACCGGCATTCTCACAGCCGCGGGCGTTACACCGAACATCGCCTTCAAGTCGTCGAGTTTTGAAATGGTGCGTGGAATGGTCGGTCACGGCTTGGGATATTCCTTGCTGGCAACGAAACCTGCGTCTTCGATGACCTATGATGGCAAAGCATTGATCACCCGGCCGCTTGTTGGCGAAACCGAACCCAGCCGGGTTGTTCTGGCCATGCGCAAGGGCACAAAGCCGTCGCCCACCGCAGAGCGCTTCATGTGGTTTTGCCGGGATTTCTTCTGCCTCGACCCCTGACCCGCCGCAACCAGTGCCGGAATTTACTCAGCTAAGGAAATAGATGTGCGCGATCCTCGATACGATATTCTTTTCGAACCGGTGATCATCGGACCGGTCAAAGCCAAGAACCGCTTTTATCAGGTGCCACATTGCAATGGCGGCGGATACCGCGATCCTTCGGCAGCCGCAGAGATGCGCGGCATAAAGGCCGAGGGCGGCTGGGGCGTGATCTTCACCGAACAGACCGAGATGCACCACACGTCCGAAATCACCCCATTCATCGAGCTCAGACTGTGGGAGGATCAGGATATTCCCGCACTCCGAAAGATGTCGGAACGTATGAAAACCCACGGGGGACTTGCCGGCATTCAATTGGCCTATTCAGGGATCAACGGACCG
>JAOUMG010000240.1 GCA_029881635.1 Paracoccaceae bacterium
CACGGGGGGCCTGCGAACTGATCGCGCCCATTGACGTGCCAGCGGGGGAAGCGACATGCGCTGTATCACTGTACTTGGGCCGTCTCAGTCAGGCAAAAGCGAACTGGTCAAGGCGTTGTCGGCGCTTGATACGTCACCCGTTCGGGCTGAGACAGCGGGTCACATGGGAATGTGCTGTTTCGATTTCATGGGAGATCCGTGGTGCGCCATCGAACTGCCGGGCGGTCCGGAATACGCCCGCATGGCGGGCAGTTCTCTGCTGGCCTCGGACGCGGCGGTAATTTGCGTGGCGCCCGATCCGGAGGAAGCTGTCCTGGTCGCCCCCTGGCTGCGCGCCGTTGAGGCGGCGGGCACGCCTTGCTTCATATTCATCAATCAGATGGACGCCGCCAAAGGGCGCGTACGCGACATTGCCTCGGCGCTACAGGCCTATACCGAGCACACGATCGTTTTGCGCCAGATACCGATCCACGAAGGTGGGAAAGTTGTTGGGGCCGTTGATCTGATTTCCGAACGGGCATGGCGGTACCGCGAAGGTCAGACTTCTGTTCTGGTCGAACTACCCAAAAGCGAGGCAGACCGCGAACATGAAGCGCGTGCCGAATTGCTCGAACATATGTCCGATTACGATGATGCGCTTCTCGAAGAACTGATCGAAGACCGCGAGCCCGCAGTGGGTGCGCTTTTTGCTATCGCGCGCCGGGAAACACAGGATCGGGCGGTGATCCCTGCTTTTCTTGGGGCGGCCAGCCACCGCAACGGCGTGATGCGGCTGATGAAAGCTCTTCGCCACGAAGTGCCGGATGTGTCGGCCCTGCGCGAGCGTTTGGGGCACAAGGGTGCAATTGCAGTGGGTTTCCATGCCCAGAATCGCAAACATTTGGGCAAATGCACCTATTTGCGGGTACTGGCCGATGATATCGCGCAGGGAAGTCAGCTTGGCGGTGGTGGTTTGGGCGGACTGATCGGTATCGGCGGCAAGGCTGGCAACATTCAGTTCAGCGCCGGCGAAGTCGGTGTGGCGGTCAAATCAGATCAGTTGAATGCGGGCCAGGTGTTTTCAGCAACGGCAGCGGTCGCGGCGCCGTCCTGGTCGAAAGGCTGCCCACCAGCACTGGCGCGGATTATTGCACCCACGCATGAACGTGACGAGGTGCGGCTTTCGACGGCACTGACGCGGCTGGGAGAAGCTGACCCGATGCTTTCGACAACGCCGGATGTGGAAACCGGCCATGCCGTTCTGCGTGTTCAGGGACCTATGCATCTGCGCGAAGCGCTGACGGTATTGCAGGATGATTTTGGCGTTGAGGTCGTGGCAGAGCCGGTGGCACCGCTATATCTTGAAACAATCTCATCCAAAGTGGAGGAACATTATCGACATCGTAAACAATCGGGCGGCGCCGGTCAGTTTGCCGACGTCAGCATCGTCGTAAGACCTGCGGCCCGCGGTGAGGGGTTCCTCTTTGACGAAACCGTCAAGGGCGGTGCGGTCCCACGCAACTATATCCCCTCTGTCGAAGAGGGCGCGCGTGAGGCGCTTGACAAAGGGCCACTGGGATTTCGGGCGACGGATGTGTCGGTTACCCTGACCGACGGTAAGCATCATGCCGTCGACAGTTCAGACTTTGCATTTCGCACTGCCGGACGCATGGCGCTGCGCGAAGCGATGCGGCGGGCAGGGCCGGTGCTGTTGCAGCCGATTGAGCGGGTTGAAATCCATGTTCCCACCATTCATTCCGGCGCGATCGTTTCGGTTGTGTCTTCGTTAAAAGGCCAGGTACTCGGGTTTGATCGCGATCCCTCTTATCGCGGCTGGGATATTTTCCGCGCATTGCTGCCTGCATCAGCTGCTGAAGAATTGGTCATGGCCTTGGGTGCGGCGACGCAAGGTACAGCCTGGCACGAGGCTGAATTTGATCATTACGAAGAACTCTACGGACGCGAAGCAGAGCGGATCAGCAAGGAACACGCCGCCTGAGGCAGACGGGACCGCTATTGCCTGTTTCCCAAGCAAAAAATCCGCCCCAGGTGCGGGGCGGCTTTGCAGTTTGTTCAGGTCAGATGGTCAGCGGTTTGAAACATCCACATAGTTACGGGTTGTTTCGCCGATATAAAGCTGGCGTGGGCGGCCGATCTTCTGGTTCGGGTCGGTGATCATTTCCTTCCACTGCGAAATCCAGCCAACGGTGCGCGACAGCGCGAAAATCGGCGTGAACATCGAGGTCGGGAAACCCATCGCCTCCAGAATGATCCCTGAATAGAAATCGACATTGGGATAGAGTTTTTTCTCGATGAAATACGGATCTTCGAGAGCGATCTTTTCAAGCTCTTTGGCGATCTGCAGCAATGGGTTGTTGTGAACACCCATCAGGTCGAGCACTTCGTCGGCGCTTTCCTTCATGACTTTGGCGCGCGGGTCGAAGTTTTTGTAAACCCGATGACCGAAACCCATCAACCGGAACGGATCATTCTTGTCCTTGGCGCGCGCAATGAATTCGGGAATTCGGTCAACCGAGCCGATTTCGCGCAGCATTTCAAGGCAGGCCTGATTGGCGCCGCCATGGGCGGGGCCCCAAAGGCAGGCGATGCCGGCTGCGATACAGGCAAAGGGGTTGGCCCCGGATGACCCGGCCAGACGCACGGTCGAGGTTGAGGCATTTTGTTCATGATCAGCATGCAGCATCATGATCCGGTCAAGCGCCTTGGCAAGCGTCGGGTCGGGGACATAGTCCTGCGACGGAACCGCAAAGCACATGTGCAGGAAATTCGATGCGTAATCGAGGCTGTTCTTGGGGTAAATAAAGGGCTGGCCAATGGAATACTTATAGGCCATCGCCGCGATGGTCGGCAGTTTGGCGATCATCCGGATGGCGGCGACTTCGCGCTGCCACTGGTCGCTGATATCCAGACTGTCATGGTAGAATGCCGACATGGCCCCGACGACACCCACCATCGTCGCCATGGGATGGCTGTCACGGCGGAAGCCGCGGAAGAAATAGTGCATCTGTTCATGCACCATCGTGTGGTTGGTAACCCGCGCTTCAAAATCAACCATTTCGGTCGCTGAAGGCAATTCACCATAAAGCAACAAATAGCAGACTTCGAGAAAATGCGATTTCTCGGCCAGTTGCTCGATCGGATAGCCGCGGTACAGCAACTCTCCCTTGTCACCATCGATAAAGGTGATGGCGCTATCGGTGGCCGCCGTAGAGGTGAAGCCGGGATCGTAGGTAAAGACATCACCTTGGGCATAGAGTTTGCGGATGTCGATGACATCCGGCCCGGCAGTTGGCGACATCATCGGCAATTCAATTGTCTTGCCATCGAAGGTGAGTGTCGCGGATTTGTTCGTGGTGGCCATCTCGGTGTGTCCCTTTCCTGTCATCGGTCAAGAGGGCGAAAGCCCCGGAAACCGGATAGTGAACTCAGCGGTCAGGCCATTTTCAGGCGCATTCAGTCCGCCGCATCCTTTAGTCGGGCGAGGGTTTCCTCCCGCCCTAAAACGAGCATCATGTCAAAAACACTGGGGCTGACCGTACGCCCCGCGAGTGCTGCGCGAAGCGGGCCCGCAATCTTGCCGAGGCCGATGTTATGAGCCGCGGCGACATTGGCCACTGTAGCCTCCAGCGCGTCGCGATCCCAGCTATCATTTTGCAGCTGCGGCGTCAATTCCCTCAGTATACCACGGGATACTTCATCCAGGGCTTGCGCGGCCTTCTCGTCCATGTCTACGGGTCTGGATGACAGTATAAACGTTGCCTTTTCAATAAGTTCCGGGAATGACTTGGCGCGATCTTTCACACAGTAAAGTGCGCGTGACAATCCGGAATGCTGCAACTGCGAAAGCGGTGGTTGCCCGGCAGCGTCCAAATATGCCTCAATTTCAGGCAAAAGCTTTGCGTCGGGCATGGCCGAGATGTGCTGCCCCGAAATGTTTTCAAGCTTTTTGAAGTCGAGCCGCGCCGGTGCCCTGCCAATTCCCGTCAGGTCGAACCAATTCAAGGCATCTTCGTCGGTAAAGAACTCTGCATCGCCATGCGACCAGCCGAGCCGGGTCAGGTAGTTGCGCATGCCCGCCGCCGGGTAACCCAGTGCCTGATATTCTTCCAGACCCACGGCCCCGTGGCGCTTGGAAAGTTTCTTGCCATCGGGTCCATGGATCAGCGGCACATGGGCCCATACCGGTACGGCCCATTCCATGGCATGGTAGATCTGTATCTGGCGGGCCGCGTTATTCAGATGGTCATCCCCCCGGATCACATGCGTGACGCCCATGTCGTGATCGTCCACGACAACAGCCAGCATGTAGGTGGGCGTACCATCGGAACGTAAACAAACCATATCATCCAACTGGTCATTGCGGATGGTTACATCGCCCTGCACCACATCCGCGATGATTGTTTCGCCCTCGCGCGGCGCCTTTAGGCGGATCACATAGGGCGCGTCGGGGTGGGTAGCGGGGTCCGCATCGCGCCACGGCGACTGAAACAGGGTCGAGCGCTTTTCAGTTCGTGCGGCTTCGCGGAATGCCTCGATCTCATCTTGCGTTGAATAACACTTGTACGCATGTCCGCGCGCCAGCATTTCATAGGCGACCTCAGCATGCCGGTCGCGCCGGTCAAACTGGCTGACAATGTCGCCGTCCCAGTCGAGGCCAAGCCATTTCAGACCTCTCAAAATCGCCTCTGTCGCTTCGGGTGTGGATCGGGCCCGGTCGGTATCCTCGATCCGCAGCAGAAATTTCCCGCCGCGACCCCGTGCGTATAGCCAGTTAAAAAGCGCCG
>JAOUMG010000239.1 GCA_029881635.1 Paracoccaceae bacterium
ATCTTCGCCTCATCGCTCCTGTTGCTGCCGACCACGGTCGCGACCTTCTCGGGCCCGCAAACCGGTCCGGTGATGTCGACGGTCATGGCCTATTTTGGCCCCGGCCAGCCGCTTTATCTGCTGTTCTTCACGGCGATGATCGTCTTCTTCGCCTATTTCTACACCGCCAACGTATCGTTCAAATCTGACGATGTGGCTGAAAACCTGAAAAACCAGGGCGGCTTTATCCCCGGTATCCGTCCGGGCGCCAAAACGGTCGACTACCTCGATTACGTTGTCGCCCGCATTCTGGTCGTGGGGTCCGGCTATCTCGCGCTTGTTTGCCTTCTGCCGGAAATTCTGCGCGCCCAGCTGGCCATCCCGTTCTACT
Source organism: Paracoccaceae bacterium (assembly GCA_029881635.1). GTDB lineage: Bacteria > Pseudomonadota > Alphaproteobacteria > Rhodobacterales > Rhodobacteraceae > Albidovulum. Next base: position 371 of record JAOUMG010000239.1, read on the forward strand.
TTGGCGGCACGTCGGTTCTGATCGTGGTGTCGGTGACGATGGACACAATCAATCAGGTGCAGTCGCATCTGCTGGCCCATCAGTACGAAGGTCTGATCGAAAAATCGCAGCTGCGCGGCAAACGCCGTAGCGGCACCAAGAAAGCCCCAACACGCCGGTGAGGACCATATGATCAACATCATTCTTCTGGGGCCGCCGGGGGCGGGCAAGGGTACGCAGGCGCACAGGCTCGTTGCCGAACGCAACATGATCCAGCTGTCGACAGGCGACATGCTGCGTGAGGCGCGCACCAGCGGGACGGCGATGGGCAAGATGGTCGCCGATGTGATGGATCGCGGTGATCTCGTGACGGATGAGATCGTGATTGGCCTGATCGATGAAAAGTTGCAGGGCGATAACGGGGGCGGGTTTATCTTTGATGGCTTTCCGCGCACCCTTGCCCAGGCCGATGCGTTGGGCGCGTTGTTGAAACGGTCGGGGCGCAAGCTGGACGCCGTCATCGAAATGCAAGTCGATGACGCAGCCCTGGTAGCCCGCATTTCGGGCCGCTTCACCTGCGGCGATTGCGGCGAGGTTTATCACGATGACACCAAGCCGACCGCCAAACCGGGCACCTGTGACAAATGCGGGTCCTCCGATCTCAAGCGCCGCGCCGATGACAATGCCGACAGCCTGAAGGTTCGCCTGATGGAGTACTACAAAAAGACCTCGCCCCTGATCGGCTACTACTATGCCAAGGGCGATCTGCACACTGTCGACGGCCTGGCAGAGATCGACACAGTCGCCAAATCCATCGCCAATGTGCTGGATCAGGTCCGCACGTCTTGACGGGGCCTGCGAAAGGCTTTAGGTCACGGCGTCTCGCAAGAGAATCGTCCTGATTTATTTGGCTTTTGTCGAGTTCCAGGAACGAAAATAGTCGAGTTAGCCTGACGGTGTTCAACCCTCGGGCTAATGTTGTGAAAAAAGGTTCCGGAATGACGGAACCGCAACGAAAGGAAACCGCGCGTGGCACGTATTGCTGGCGTTAACATCCCGACGGGGAAACGCGTCCCCATCGCACTGACATATATCCATGGCATCGGTAACGACGTTGCAGAGAAAATCTGCAAGGCGACGAATATCGAACTCAGCCGCCGGGTCAACGAACTCAGTGATTCTGAGGTTCTGGCGATCCGCGAACATATTGACGCGAACTACACCGTCGAAGGCGATCTTCGCCGCGAAGTGCAGATCAACGTCAAGCGTCTGATGGACCTTGGCTGCTACCGCGGCCTGCGTCACCGCCGCAATCTGCCGGTTCGCGGTCAGCGGACCCATACCAACGCTCGCACCCGCAAAGGCCCCGCAAAGGCCATTGCCGGCAAGAAGAAATAAGGGGGCGTTGAAGAATGGCACGTGAAAAAACCCGTATGAAGAAAAAGGAACGCAAGAACATCGCCGCTGGCGTTGCGCATGTGAATTCCTCTTTCAACAACACCAAGATCCTGATCTCTGATGTTCAGGGCAACGCCATCGCCTGGTCATCGGCCGGCACCATGGGCTTCAAGGGATCGCGCAAATCGACCCCTTACGCCGCCCAGATGGCTGCCGAGGATGTTGGTCGCAAGGCACAGGAACACGGCGTGAAAACGCTGGAGGTTGAAGTGCAGGGCCCCGGTTCTGGCCGCGAAAGCGCGCTGCGTGCGCTGGCTGCTGCCGGGTTCAACATCACTTCGATCCGTGATGTGACGCCGATGGCGCATAATGGATGTCGTCCGCCGAAGCGGCGCCGCGTCTAAAGATATTTCGCAGCCCGGGATGCGCGTCAGCGCGTCCCGGGGTGTATTCGTTTATTTCCTCGGGCGTTCCCGGACTTAGGACATGGGCCGGGAACAGGTATGGAGGCGGAACGCATGATCCACAAAAATTGGGCCGAACTAATCAAGCCAATGCAGCTTGACGTAAAACCCGGCAATGACCCTCAGCGTCAGGCGACGCTGATCGCCGAACCGCTGGAGCGTGGCTTTGGCCTGACGCTCGGCAACGCGCTGCGCCGTGTGCTGATGTCATCGCTGCAAGGCGCGGCTATCACCTCGGTTCAGATCGACAACGTTCTTCACGAATTTTCCAGCGTAGCTGGCGTGCGTGAGGACGTGACGGACATCGTGCTGAACCTCAAGGGCGTCAGCCTGAAGATGGAAGTCGAAGGACCAAAGCGCCTGTCGATTTCGGCCAAGGGCCCCGGCATCGTCACCGCGGGCAATATCTCTGAATCGAACGGCATCGAGGTTCTGAACAAGGATCACGTGATCTGCCACCTCGACGAAGGTGCGGATGTGTTCATGGAACTGACGGTGGATACCGGCAAGGGCTATGTCGCCGCCGATAAGAACCGCCCCGAAGACGCGCCTATCGGTCTTATCCCGATCGATGCGATTTTCTCGCCGGTCAAAAAAGTCAGCTACGAAGTGCAGCCGACCCGCGAAGGTCAGGTGCTCGACTATGACAAGCTGACCGTCAAGATCGAAACCGACGGCTCGCTGACGCCGGATGATGCCGTGGCTTATGCTGCCCGCATCCTGCAAGATCAGCTGTCGATCTTCGTGAACTTTGATGAGCCGGAATCAGCCACCAAAGGCGAAGCCGATGACGGGCTGGAATTCAACCCGTTGCTGCTCAAGAAGGTGGACGAGCTGGAACTCAGCGTCCGTTCGGCCAACTGCCTGAAGAACGACAATATCGTCTATATCGGCGATCTGATCCAGAAGACCGAAGCCGAGATGCTGCGCACCCCGAACTTCGGCCGCAAGTCGCTGAACGAGATCAAGGAAGTGCTTTCGGGCATGGGTCTGCATCTCGGGATGGATGTCGAAGACTGGCCGCCGGAGAACATCGAAGATCTGGCAAAGCGCTTCGAAGACCAGTTCTGAGAATGGCCTTATGTCCCGACAGATGTCGGGACGGATGCCATACGCTTGCACGACGCAGGCGGGACACTTGACAGACGGGCGGGCCGTGTTCTAGACGGCCCCCCGGAATGCCCCGAATACGGGGGAAAATACGGGCATAAAGCCCCAAGGTGAGCGGCCGATGACCACGGACCGCCGGACAAAGTAAAACAGACGTTAGGAGATCAAAATGCGTCACGCCCGCGGATATCGCCGCCTGAACCGTACCCATGAACACCGCAAAGCGCTGTTCGCCAACATGGCCGGTTCGCTCATCGAACACGAACAGATCAAGACCACCCTTCCCAAGGCGAAGGAACTGCGTCCGATCATCGAAAAGCTGATCACGCTGGCCAAGCGCGGCGACCTGCATGCCCGCCGTCAGGCTGCGGCGCAGTTGAAGCAGGACCAGTATGTCGCCCGTTTGTTCGACATTCTTGGCCCGCGTTACAAAGACCGCCAGGGCGGCTATGTCCGCGTCATGAAGGCCGGATTTCGCTACGGTGATATGGCGCCGATGGCGATCATCGAGTTCGTGGATCGCGATCCAGCGGCAAAAGGCGCGGCTGATAAGGCACGTGTAGAAGCCGAAGAAGCCGCCAGCAGCTGATTCCCCGATTTTGAATAGAGAAACCAGCCAATTCGGATGGCTGGTTTTTTTTATTGCGGTAAGGCATGCGCTAATTGGCGCAACTGGTGCAAGGATGCGTCAGTTTGTCTTTAGAACGTATGGAGTTCTTTCTTGGCTCATCTTCGCGGCAAAATTGTCAATCATAACAGACAATTGCGCGTCCCCGACAGGAGTTGCCCCAATAAACTCCAGCAAATCGGCCCGGGCGGAATCCGGCAACCGCATTAGTTTTGCAAAAAGTCCGGGATTAATCGTACGCACTTTGATATTCCTTAAACAACGTAACCTACACCGTACAATTTACGGTTGACTGCAGGGAAAGCAACTTGTCTAAAAAGACATGTCTTTAAGGTCTGGAATAGAACTTCAGCTGCACCGATTGTCGCTCATGGCGCCAAGCGGTTTTTTCTTTGCGCTTCATATACGCTTTGCTTTGCCGCTGCTGCATCACCAGACCTACAATAGTGCCTGGACGGATCGTTACACGGAAGAGGCTTTCGCGCTTCGCGATCCGATCATTGCCTGGGGTTTCAGCACCGAGGGCACCGCCAGGTGGAGCGAAATAACCATTCCTGATCCGTTTGATATTCTTGGCCAGGCCAAGGAATTCGGGATGATCTATGGATTTGCCGTGGCTTATGGCCCCATAAAATCGCGCACGATCGCATCGGCGTCGCGCGCTGACCGGGAATTCACAGATCAGGAAATCGAAACTTTTGCGACGGTAATTCGAAATCTGCACGATATTACCGAACCGCCGACCAACCTGTCCAAAGCCCAAATCGAAGCTCTCCGCTGCATCGCCGACGGCGATCGTCACGCTGCTGCCGCCGCCAAGTTGAAAATCTCGGAA
>JAOUMG010000241.1 GCA_029881635.1 Paracoccaceae bacterium
ACGGGCCGGGGGCCGGGCTGACCGGGTTGCCAAACGTAGCCTGCCGCCTGCAATGAACCCCTGTCCGCCCGGCCAGCTTGGCGGGGCCTACAAACCTCTGTCCGAACCCGAAATTCGCGCCATATGCGATACCGCCTTTCGGCTGCTGGCGGAACTGGGCATGGGCGAGGTTCCCGAACGTCTGGAGCGCCTGTTGCTGAGTTTCGGCGCGCAAAAGGCCGACAACCGCATCCGTTTTCCGCGTGAAATGGTTGAACGTGTGATTGCCATGGCGGCAAAAGAGTTCGTCTTCCATGGCCGCGATGCGACCCGCTCAATCCATGTCGGGGGCGAACGCGTTTACTTCGGAACCGGCGGCGCCGCCGTGCAGACGCTCGACATCGACAGCGGCAACTACCGCTCTTCAACCTTGCGCGATCTATATGATTTCGCCCGCCTTCAGGACACACTGACTAATGTTAGTTGGTTTACACGTTGTTGCGTGGCCACGGACGTTCCCGACAACTTCGATCTGGACGTCAACACTGTTTTCGCCATGCTCAAGGGGACGACAAAGCCCATCGCCACGTCATTCATGCTGGGCGAACATGTGGGGCCGATCCTGCGCATGGTCGATATTGCACTTGGCGCTGAAGGTGCTTTTCGCAAGGCGCCGTTTCTGAAGGCCCATATCAGCCCGGTGATTTCACCGATGCGATTTGGCGACGATGCGGTTGATGTGACATTTGCGGCCATTGAACATCACATGCCCCTGTCCTGCATCACCGCTGCGCAATCGGGCGCCACTGCGCCCGCGACATTGGCCGGGTTTCTGGCGCAGTCCCTGGCCGAAACCCTTGCCAGCCTCGTGATGGTCAATGTGATCAAACCGGGCCATCCGATGGTCTTTTCCAACTGGCCGTTTGTTGTTGACCTCAGAACCGGTTCCTTCAGCGGCGGAGGTGCGGAAATCGCCGTCATGAACGCAGCGTCGGCCCAACTGTCCAACTGGCTGGGACTGCCGTCGGGTGTCGCCTCGTCCATGACCGATGCAAAGGCAATCGATGCACAATCCGGCGTGGAAAAGGCGCTGACATCGCTTTCCGCCGGCCTTGCCGGGGGCAACCTGATCTATGAAAGCTCAGGCATGATGGCGTCGCTGCTGGGGGCCTCATTCGAAGCCTTCATTCTGGATGACGAAATGCATTCGATGATCTACCGCGCCATGCGCGGGATCGAGGTTTCCGAAGAAACGTTGGGTTTTGACGCCATTTGCGAAGCTGTAATGGGGTCGGGGCATTTTCTTGGCGGCAATCATACCATCGAGGCCATGGAAAGGGATTACTTCTACCCCAAGTTCGCGGATCGGGATGCGCCTGTTACCTGGGCCGAAAAGGGGCGCACCGATGCCTGGGACCGCGCGCGCATTGCCGCCAAGCACATCCTTGCGACCCATCACCCGCAGTACCTATCGCCTGAGGCAGAATCCCGCATCCGCGCGGAATACAACATCCTGCTGGAAACCTGAGCCGCGACCCTATTCCAGCGCGCGGTCATAATCCGGCAGTATCCTCAACAGGTTCCCGGTCCACGATAATGCCATATGACCCGGCTCAATGACTTGCGCACGCAGGATGTTGCGCAGGCTTTCGGCGATGATGGCGGCAATTTCGGGGATCCAGTCCTGCCGATGGAACAGCGAAATCGTGCGTGAAAATCCCGCGAAGGGCAGGGGATGAACATCGACCTGATCGTGAAACCGTCTGGCCCGCAAAAAGCCGACTGAGGTGGATATTGTCCATCCCGCTCTGCTGGCAATCAGTCCAAAGATCGCCTGATTGCTGTCAAGCTCGATGCGGCCCTCGGGCGCGAGCCGCAGCCGTGCAAGATGGGCGGCGATCTGACGGCCCAGAAGCTGACTTTTTTCATAACGAAGGAATGGCAATCTGCCCATTGCGTCAATGCTGGCAGGTGGGCCGGGCAGAAAGCCGCGCGGAACCACCAGTACGAAAGGGTCGCGCAGCAGCGGCGTTTCGATGACGCCGTCGGGCAGGTCGAAAGGTCGCGCCGCAACCCCGATATCCATGCGCTGTGCAACGACCTCTTCAAGGATACGCAGGCTGGGCGCGGTCATCAGCGCCAGTTCGGTCGGGTCAAGTACATTGGCCAGCGCCACCGTCAACTGGGGTGTCACCTCACCATCGAAATCGTCGATAATACCAAGGCGCAGACTGCGCACAGACCGCAGATCATTCAAAGACAATTCGGCAGCACCCTGCCGCAGATGGATCAGCGCCGCTCGGACATGCGTCAGATAGGCGCTCCCAGCCCGGCTGAGTTCCAGCGGGCGGCGTTTGTGCTCTACCAGATTCTGGCCCAGCGCCGCTTCAAGGTTCTTGATCTGCTGTGATGCCGCGGTGCGGACAACCCCAGATTCCGCGCAGCTTCCTGCATGGAACCAGCCCGGCTGAGCTCCTCAAGCAACTCAAGCGCGCGCAGGGTGATTGAATTGCTGATCCTGTCAGACAAGGACAATGCTCTTCGTTTCAGCTTTTGGAACTGCCGGCATCCTATTGACGGAAGGCGCATGCGTAAATGCGGAAACGTGAAAATGCACCGCACCGCCAACCTGGATGACGAAAACGGGCGATGCGCGGTCATCTCAGTAAAAAGAGGCGCGGCCAGCCAGCTGCGCCTCTTTCGTTTTCTACCGGGTCATCCGGGTCAGTTGCCGTAGATATATACCGGCAACCAGGTCGCGATGGCAGGGAAGGCGAACACCAGCGCCAACCCTATAAGCTGGATCACCATGAACTGCATCATCCCCAGATAGATGTCCTTCAGATCCCATTCCGGGGCGACACCTTTCAGGAAATAAGCCGATAAGGCCACAGGCGGACTGAGCCAGGCTGTTTGCAGACAGACCGCCACCAGGATGGCGAACCAGACCATATCGACCTGCAATTCAACCAGAACCGGCGCGAGAATGGGCAGTACGATCAAAACGATCGGCACCCATTCCAGCGGCCAGCCCAGCAAAAAGACCAGCGTCAGGATCAGGAACACCACAACCCCTGCCGACACATCAAGCGACAGCAGAATATCGGTGATCATCGTCGGTGTACCCAGGCGTGAGAATACCGCGCCATAGAAGTTTGAGGCGGCAACCAGAAACAGGATCAGAACCGAGATTTCCAGAGTTTTCTTCAACGCGTCAAAGGTCTTGGCAAAGGTGAACTTGCGGTAGCCGAGCGACAGGATGATCGACCCGAAGGCGCCCATGCCCGCACCCTCGGTCGGTGTAGCCCAGCCTGACAGGATGGACCCCAGCGCAAAGGCGATCAGGATCGTTGGTGGCACCAGTCCCGCAAAGAATTCGCGCCAGACAACCGACTTATCCTCGGGGATCATGTCCTCGGGCAGACGCGGGCCAAGTGCCGGATTGATCCAGCAGCGCACCAGCGCATAGGCCAGGTAGAGAAACGCCATCATGATCCCCGGAAAGATCGCGGCGGCAAAGAGATCGGTAACCGGAATTTCCAGAACCGGCCCCATCACAACCAGCATGATCGACGGCGGGATCAGAATGCCCAAAGTGCCACCGGCCGTGATCGTTCCCGCGGCCAGCCTGACGTCATAGCCTGAACGGCTCATGGTTTTTGCGGCCATGATGCCAAGGATCGTGACCGACGCCCCGACAATACCCGTCGCAGCCCCAAAGATCACCGACACGAACAGAACCGCCACGTAAAGCGACCCGCGCATCCGTGCCAGCATCAACTGCACCGCGCTGAATAATCGCTCCATCAGCCCGGCTTGTTCCATCATGAATCCCATGAATACGAACAACGGCACCGCGGCCAATGTCTGCTCCATCATCGAGCCGTAGAACTGCAGTGTCATAAGAAAGATCGTCAGCTTGATGCCAAAACCCCAGGCGCCGAAAATGATGCCGAGGAAGATCAGCGTGAACGAGATCGGAAATCCGATGAAAATGGCGAACAACATCGCGCCAATCATCACCAGTCCGATGATTTCATTTGAAAGTTCAAACATCAGATTGGCCACTTTCCGCGCGTTGCCGCGTACCACGCCTTGAGAATTTCTGAGATGCCCTGAATGACGAGGAAGAGAACCCCGAGGGCTAGCGATACCTTGACCGGCCACACAACCGGCGCCCAGGTGCTGTCACCAGCCCGTTCGCCCTGCAGCACGGATTTCAGCGCGAATTCGTAGCCTGCATAAAGCAGGAACAGCATGCCCGGCATGAACAGAAAGATGTAAAGAACCAGGTCAACCCGGCCTTGGGTCTTTTCGGAAAAACCACGATAGAGAAAATCCGCGCGGATATGCAGCCCGCGCATCAGTGCATAGGCAGCCCCCAGCATGAATGACATGCCGTATAGCATCCGGCTGATATCAAAAGACCAGAGCGTTGGGGCAATAAAGAATTTTCGCGCGATGACCTCATAGACCATCACGAAAATGATCGGCACCACCATCAGGCAGACAATTTTGCCGGTCCAGTCCGAAAAGACGTCAATGCCGTGCACCAGCTTGCGGGCAAGCGGATGCATGTCTTCTGGCAAGGGTTTGTTCGCCCCCCCCCGCGCTTCCGCCAGCAACTCGTCGCCGACGTTCAAAGCGTCCATATCGTTTTCCGCCATGGCTTTCCGTTCCCCCCGGAATGAAGTCATACGAATGTGAAACACCGCCCGCACATGAATGCGGGCGGTGACCGTCAGTGTCCTACTTCAACTGGTCGGCATAGGCCTTGCCCAAGGCGGCATTCGACGCCTGCGCA
>JAOUMG010000242.1 GCA_029881635.1 Paracoccaceae bacterium
GGCGCGCACACCGCATATTGGTGAGCGGTTGCTGGAAATGACGCTGGATGAGCTGGATGCGGCCCGAGAATGGATGCTGCTTTTGGGCCGCAAGACCGCGCGGGAGAAAATCGCGAGTCTGCTGGTGATCATTGCCCAACGGGATGCGTCACTGCACCTGCGCGCGCCGAAAGGCAGGGTGGCTTTTGATCTGCCGCTGACGCGCGAAGCGATGGCGGATTATCTGGGCCTGACGCTCGAAACCGTCAGCCGGCAGGTTTCGGCTTTGAAACGGGACGGGCTGGTGTCGCTAGAGGGAAAGCGGCATGTCGTGGTTCCCGACTTCGACCGGCTTAAGGAAGAAGCAGGCGACGACACCGATGGCGGCATGCTGTCGTAATCCGGGGATCATCGAAACCGAAGACCGCCTGACATCACCGTGCATTCGCTCAATGCGCCATGAAAACCGGCAGATCCGCAATCTCGAGCATGTTGCGCGTTGCGCCGCCCAGGATGGCTTCGCGGAACCGCGAATGGCCATAAGCCCCCATCACAACCATGTCCGCATTGATATCGCGGGCGTGCCGACAAAGAATTTCTGATGCGCGGGGCAGGGTACGCGCCAGCACCGATACCTCGGCCTTGACACCGTGGCGGGCCAGAAACTGCGACAATAACCCCCCCGGGTCTGAACGTTCTGGGCCATGCGCTGGTGGGTCGATGATGGTGATGTTGACAACGGATGCAGACTTGAGCATCGGCAAAGCCGCGCGTGCTGCGCTCAGCGCTTCATCGCTTTGATTCCAGGCCAGAACGATGCGCTTGCCATATTCCGTTGATGCGGATCCACCCGGCACGACAAGCACGGGCGCATGGCCTTCGAATAGGCAGCTTTCCAGAATGACTTCGGCTGCCTGACTTCCGGACTCTCCATAGGGTTTTTGCAACACCACCAGATCGGAAAACCGCGCAAACATGGACACAGGTCCGCCAAGTGCGCCGACCATGGAAACGCTGGTCTCGACTGCCCAGCGGATATCTTCCTGGGCCAGCCTCTGCCGCACCGTCTCTTCTGCCTTGCCAGCCGCGGCCATGGCTTCGTTATGCGCGTCCTGTGTCAGGACCGCAGCGGCCCCGCCGTAATAGTACCCGGTCTGAGTGTAGTCGATGCCAACACACAGGACATCAAGATGGGCATCTTCGCGCCGGGTCAGTGCGATGGCGGTTTCAATCTGCGCCGAGGCAGATTTGGCGTCGGTAACAACAGTCAGAATTGATTTGTAGGCCATCTGTAATCTCCCTCAGGCACCAATGCTGGCGATGACCCAATGTTTATCTGGCGAATAGACCGCCTACCTTGATGCGGATCAAGCACTGGCATGGTGCAGTTTGACCCAGATCAAAGCGGCCACTGCATCACGCTTGCACAAGCGTTCCGGCGAGAACCTCACCAATCGATTGATTCGTGTGGGGCGAGGATGACGAGGGAACGCAAATATGTGGAATTACATCAAGCTGGCAGCTTTGGCCGCGATTGCCATTGCAGCAGCGATTGCCGCCAACTACGCACGCGACCTGGCTTACCTGGTGAATGCCGTAACCGTAATGCTGGCCGCAGCGGCAACATTCCTTTGGGTGCTCAGGCAGACCGATGAACCGGTTCGGCCCGAACCCATGCACGAATACAATGACGGCGTGATACGCGCGGGCGTGATCGCCACGGCCCTTTGGGGTGTCGTGGGGTTTCTGGTCGGCGTGACCATTGCCTTTCAATTGGCGTTTCCGAGCTTGAATTTTTCGGACATCACGCAAGGCTACCTGAATTTCGGCCGATTGCGGCCGCTGCATACCTCGGCGGTCATCTTCGCCTTTGGCGGTAACGCCCTGATCTGTACGTCTTTTTATGTGGTCCAGCGCACCAGTGCTGCGCGGCTTTGGGGTGGCAATCTGGCTTGGTTCGTATTCTGGGGTTATCAGCTGGTGATCGTGCTGGCAGCGACCGGTTATGTTCTGGGTGCCACCCAGTCCAAGGAATATGCTGAACCTGAATGGTATGTTGACTGGTGGCTGACCATTGTCTGGGTCGCCTATCTCGCGGTTTTCCTCGGCACGATCATCAAGCGGAAAGAGCCGCATATATATGTGGCGAACTGGTTCTACCTGTCGTTCATCGTGACCATCGCGATGCTGCATCTGGTCAACAATATCTCCATCCCGGTGTCGGTCTTCGGGTCGAAATCGGTGCAGCTTTTTTCCGGCGTGCAAGATGCGATGACGCAGTGGTGGTACGGCCATAACGCGGTGGGCTTCTTCCTGACCGCCGGCTTTCTCGGCATGATGTACTACTTCGTGCCGAAACAGGCCGAACGCCCGGTCTACAGCTATAAGCTCTCAATCATCCATTTCTGGGCGCTGATCTTCCTTTATATCTGGGCCGGTCCGCACCACCTGCATTACACCGCGCTGCCCGACTGGGCTTCGACGCTGGGCATGGTGTTCTCGATCATCCTCTGGATGCCGTCCTGGGGCGGCATGATCAATGGTCTGATGACCCTCTCGGGCGCCTGGGACAAGCTGCGCACTGACCCGATTTTGCGCATGATGGTGGTCTCCATCGGTTTTTACGGCATGTCGACCTTCGAAGGCCCGATGATGTCGATCAAGGCCGTGAACTCGCTCAGCCACTACACTGACTGGACCATCGGCCACGTGCATTCCGGCGCCCTTGGCTGGAACGGTATGATCACATTCGGCGCGCTTTACTTCCTCGTGCCAAAGCTTTGGAACCGCGAACGGCTTTACAGCCTCAGCCTTGTGAGCTGGCACTTCTGGCTCGCCACCATCGGGATCGTGCTTTACGCGGCTTCGATGTGGGTCACAGGGATCATGGAAGGTCTGATGTGGCGCGAAGTCGATAGCCAGGGCTTCTTGGTCAACGCTTTCGCCGACACCGTGGCCGCCAAATTCCCGATGTATGTGGTGCGCGGTTTGGGTGGGGTGCTGTTCCTCGCTGGGGCTTGCATCATGGTCTACAACCTCTGGGCAACAGTGGCCAAGCAAGAGGGCCCCGCCCCTCTGGCCGCCGCTGTCCCCGCTGAATAAGGAGCCCGGAGCCATGGCATTTCTGGATAAACACAAGGTTCTGGAAAAGAACGCGACACTTCTGCTTGTCACGTCACTTCTTGTGGTGACCGTCGGCGGTGCAGTGGAAATCGCTCCGCTGTTCTACCTCGAAAACACCATCGAAAAGGTGGAAGGGGTGCGCCCCTACACGCCGCTGGAACTGACCGGTCGTGATATCTATCTCCGCGAAGGCTGTTATGTCTGCCACAGCCAGATGATCCGCCCGATGCGGGATGAGGTGGAGCGGTATGGTCACTACTCGCTGGCGGCAGAGTCGATGTATGACCATCCGTTTCAATGGGGGTCCAAACGCACCGGCCCCGATCTGGCACGCGTTGGCGGGCGTTATTCGGATGAGTGGCATGTTGATCACCTGACCGACCCGCAATCTGTGGTGCCGGAATCGGTAATGCCGAAATACGGGTTCCTGGCAAATCGCAAGATCGGTCCGGAACATATTGCCCAAAGGCTGTCGACGGATGCGATGGTGGGTGTGCCCTATACATCCGAAATGATCGAACTGGCGCGCGCGGATTTCGCAGCCCAAGCCGACCCGGATGCTGATACTGACGGGTTGCTGGAACGCTATCCGGGGGCAAACGTGTCAAACTTTGACGGCCAACCAGGTGTTACCGAAATGGATGCGCTGGTCGCCTACCTGCAAGTGCTGGGCACGATGGTCGATTTTTCGACCTTCCAGCCTGATGCCAGCCGCTGAGGAGAAGGTCATGGATATTTATTCGCTTCTGAGAGAGTTCGCCGATAGCTGGGTGCTTTTGGCCATGACATGCTTTTTCCTGGCTGTGGTGATTTGGGCGTTTCGTCCCGGTTCCTGGGCCATTCACCGCGATGTGGCCGATATCCCGTTTCGCCACGAAGACAGGCCTGCCACGACGGATGTTGTCGCCAAGGAGGTGGGCAAATGAGCAGGAAGCCAGTACCCGTCAAAGCCGATCCGGAAACCACCGGCCATAGCTGGGACGGGATTGAGGAATTCAACAACCCACTGCCGCGCTGGTGGCTGTGGACGCTCTATCTGACGATCATCTGGGGTATCGGATATGTCATCGCTTATCCGGCATGGCCGCTGATCTCGGGGGCGACGCCCGGTGTTCTCGGTCATTCGACGCGGGCCGATGTGGCAGCCGAAATCCAGCGGTTCGAAGCGGCGAATGCGCCGGTTGAGGCCAAGCTTGTGGCGGCTGATTTATCCGCCATCGCCACCGACCCGGAGTTGACCAACTATACCCAGAATGCCGGTGGTGCGGTGTTTCGGACATGGTGTGCGCAATGCCACGGGTCGGGTGCGGCAGGGGCAAAGGGCTATCCGAACCTGCTGGATAACGACTGGCTATGGGGCGGCACGATCGAGGATATTCACCTGACGATCAGCCATGGCGTGCGCAACACCACGGATGCTGATGCACGCTTTTCCCAGATGCCGGCTTTCGGCGACCTGTTGGAACCGGGCGAGATTGACGCGGTGGTCAATCATGTACTGGCGATTTCCGGGCAGGAGCATGACGCCGCCTTGGCCACGACCGGCGCCACGGTTTTCGCGGATAACTGTGCAGCATGCCACATGGAAGACGGCTCTGGCGACCGCGCGCAGGGCGCCCCGAATCTGACGGACGCGATCTGGCTTTGGGGCGGTGACGCCGCGACCCTGACCGAAACCGT
>JAOUMG010000243.1 GCA_029881635.1 Paracoccaceae bacterium
CAAATTGGGACGACGAACTGGAGTTTTATTCGATCAAAGTCCCGGATGGTCCGCTGACCTCGCGACTTCAGCATATCAAGGTGGGTGACCAGATTATCCTGCGCCCCAAACCAGTCGGCACGCTTGTCCACGATGCGCTGCTGCCGGGCAAACGTGTATGGTTTTTGGCCACCGGCACCGGCATCGCCCCCTTTGCCAGCCTCATGCGCGATCCCGAGACCTATGAGAAATTCGACACCGTGGTCATGATGCATACCTGCCGAGAAACGGCCGAGCTTGCCTATGGCCGCGAATTGATCGAAGGCCTGCAAAACGATCCCCTCATCGGCGAAATGGTGGCGGGTAAGCTGCTTTACTACCCGACAACCACGCGGGAAGAGAGCCCGAAGATGGGCCGCATCACCGATAATCTCACCTCAGGCAAAGTCTTTGCCGATCTCGGCCTGCCACCGATGGATCCGAGCACGGACCGCGCGATGGTATGTGGGTCTATGGCCTTCAACATCGATGTGAAGCAGGTGCTTGAGGGGTTTGGCTTGCGCGAGGGCGCCAACAGCGAACCGCTTGAATATGTTGTTGAAAAAGCATTTGTCGGGGATGGCATCTGAAATCAGGGCCCTATCTCGGCCCCTGATAACGTTTCAGAAATGAAAAACGCCGCGCAGGCAGGGCCGCGCGGCGTCATTAACAACGAAAGTTGTTATCACATGCCCAGCGCTGCCTTTACTTGCGTCAACGCGGTCCCGAGTGCTTCGGGGTTATCCTTCGCCGCATCAACCGCAGCCTTGAGCGTAGCTTTGCTGACTTCGTCGAGTGATGAAGCGTCAATGATCTCAGCCACCTTGGCGGCATCAAAGCTGGCCGGATCAAGGGCTGCAGCCATTGCTGCGGTTTCTTCTGCAGCCATTGCCGCGGCTGCAGCAGCTTCTTCAGCGGCCTTGGCCGCTGCCTCTTCGGCGGCTTGCGCTGCTGTTGCCGCAGCTTCTTCCGCTGCCAGGGCTGCAGCCTCATCAGCGGCCTTTACGGCGGCGGCAGCCTCGTCGATTACCTTTTGCGCTTCGGCGGCGGCTTGGGCAGCTGCCTGCTCAGCGGCCTGTGCGGCGGCGGCTTCTTCGGCCAACCTTGCTTCCTCGGCGGCCTTTGCGGCGGCTTCCTCGGCCGCCAAGGCAGCAGCGGCAGCCTCTTCTTCGGCCTTTTTGGCTGCTGCGGCTGCTTCGTCGGCAGCTTTCTGGGCCATCGCGGCTTCTTCAGCGGCTTGCTGCTGGGCGGAATAGTACCAATAACCTCCGCCAGCTAGCACAACGATCAACAGGGCAATCAGGGTATTCCGGTTCATATTGCTATCCTTCACGACTCAGGAAATAGGTTCACTTCGGGGCAGGCTATGGCAGAAATGCATAACCTTTAAAAGTGCGCAAAGCGTCTCACATGGAATCTGGCTTGAATCAGCCTCGCGCGCCGACTACTTTGCCCGCGAACCAAACCCGGCAATCACCAGAAGGAGTGCCACCATAGCTCGCAGACCACACAACGCCCCGCCGACCCGTGAAACGGGACCCCGCGTTAATGACCGAATTCGATCACCCGAAATACGCCTGATTGGCGCTGAAGGCGAAAATGTCGGGGTCGTGACCCCTGCCAGAGCAATGGCAATGGCCGAAGAAGCCGGACTGGACCTGGTGGAAATTTCGCCAAATGCGGAACCGCCTGTCTGCAAGATCATGGATTTTGGCAAGTACAAATACGAAACCCAAAAGCGCGAGGCCGAGGCCCGCAAGAAACAACACATCATCGAAATCAAGGAAATCAAGTTCCGCCCGGGAACGGATATTCATGATTACGAGGTCAAGATGCGTTCCGTGGTGAAGTTCCTCGAAGGTGGTGACAAGGTGAAAATCACCTTGCGGTTCCGTGGACGCGAAATGGCGCACCAGCAGCTGGGCATGGACCTTCTGAACCGTGTAGCCGACGATGTTGCCGAAATCGGCAAGATCGAGAATATGCCGCGCCTCGAAGGTCGCCAGATGGTGATGATGATCGGTCCGAAGTAAGTCACCGGGCATTGAACAGATACGACCCTCCCGCCGCGTGGGAGGGTCTTTTCATTCCGGGGCGTCAGAATGCTTTCCTATCAGCACAGTTATCACGCCGGAAACCTTGCCGACGTTCACAAGCATGCACTTCTGGCGTCGATGCTGTCCTATATGACCGGCAAGGAAAAGCCTCTCAGCTATATCGAAACTCATGCCGGGCGCGGGCTCTACGCGCTTGATGCACCAGAGGCACGCAAGACCGGTGAGGCCGCCGCAGGCATCGAACGCTTGAGGGACCGCATTGCAACCGATCATCCTTACGCCAAGATATTGGCCGAGGTGCGGGCGCGTTACGGGGAAGCAGCCTATCCGGGGTCACCACTCGTTGCTGCATTATCGCTTCGGCCCGGCGACCGGATTGATCTGGCAGAGCTTCACCCGGCTGAGTTCGAAGCATTGAACGATGTCATGATCGACTATGCCGCCCATTGCCGCAAACAGGATGGGTTGCAATTGGCGCTGGCACTGACGCCGCCCGATCCGCGCCGGGGGGTGATGGTGATCGACCCGAGCTATGAGGTCAAATCCGACTATGCCGCCCTGCCCGCTCTTATCCGCAAGGTCCATAGCAAATGGAATGTCGGCGTCATCGCGCTCTGGTATCCGATTCTGACCAATAATGCGCATCTGCCGATGCTGCGCGATCTTGAAGCGTTCAGCTTTCCCAAGCCTCTTCGCCATGAGATCCGCTTTGCCAGCGCCCAACCCGGGCACGGTCTGGTTGGCAGTGGCATGTTCTTTGTGAATGCGCCCTATGGGCTTGATCGCGAAGCAGCAGCGCTGACGGTGGTTATCAACAGCCTTTGAACTGGCCCCCGGCCATCAAATCGGACGTTCAGGAACCTTGATCCTGATGCCTGGTTCGACATCTGTTTCGCCTTTCATTCATCCAATAGGTTGACTGACAGGGGTAGATGCGTTAATTCATCCAAATGGTTGAACGAATAACCCCGCCCCAGTTGACCGAGATATTAAAAGCCGCAAGCGATCCGACGCGGCGGGCCATCCTGACGTTGCTCGCACAGGATGGCCCCACCCGCGTCACCGAAATTGCGACACGGTTCGAGATGAGCCTCAACGCCGTCTCAAAACACATCAAGGTGCTGGAACACGCAGGTCTCGTCAGCCGTCGAACCTTTTGGCGCGAACATCTGATCGAGGTGAATCTGGAACCCTTGGGCGAAATCGATCGCTGGTTCCGTGATCTCCGTTCGATCTGGGAATTACGCCTTGAGGCCCTGGATTCGCTGCTAACCAAGGATGAAAAAAATGACTGAACTTTCCCTGACCACATCGCGCCTGATCAATGCCCCTGCAGCCAAGGTGTTCAATGCCTGGCTCGACCCCAAGATGCTGGCACGTTTCATGCTGCCTGCGGATGGTGTCAGCATTCCAAAGGTGGAAACGGATCCTCGCGTGGGGGGGCGTTTTTCGCTCGTCATGAAAATCGGCGACAAAGAATTGCCACATGGTGGAACCTACACAGAGATTACACCGCATACGCGGCTTGTTTTCACCTGGGAATCGTCATTCTCGGTCGATGGCAGCACAGTGACGCTGACATTTGCTGAAAAGGTGGGTGGCACCGAAGTCACCTTGCACCATGTGAAATTCCCGTCCGAGGAAAGCCGCGACAACCACGACAGCGGATGGGCCCGCATTTTGGCGGAGTTGGCCAAAGTGACGGAATAAATTGGCTTGGATGCCGGTGACGATCAACCGCCTTATCTGAAAGATGCGGCAGGGCGCAGCCGATAGGGTTTGAACCAAACCACGCGGTCAGCGTTTCGGGCTGCACCCGGCAATCGAAAAAAGGAAACAAAATGGAAAACCTGAATCTCCTGGCTACTTTCGTCGGCGCCATCGCCGCGTTCTTGTTCGGCTGGATCATTTACTCGCCGGCTGTCTTTGGCAGGCGTTGGGCCGAGGGAAGCCGGGTCGAACTTGGGTCGGCTGCATCGATGCCGGTAATGGCACTGGCAACCCAGTTTCTGGCCCTGCTCGCCCTGGCATTCGTGATTGGGATCACTGCGACGCTCAATATGTTGATCACTGCCATTCTTGCCATTCTCGCAGCCGCGCTTTTTGTTGTTTCGGGTGGCGCTTTCACAAAAAAATCAAGCTATGCGCTGATGGTCGACGGTGGCTATGTACTGGGTGCCGGAGTGATCATGATACTGGCGCAGGGCATTCTTTAAAGCGGTTTGGATTTAGCTGGAAACTTCAAGTATCAGAGTTCGAACAAGAAAAGTTCGAACTCTGCTTCAACGTAAATCCGAAACGCAACAGGCGGTTTCTGCAAGCCGCGCAGGTCTGGATATGGTGCGCCCTTCCCAACCGCGTTGACCGTTGAACAGCCCTGCACTACTGATCGGACATGAAACGTGACCCCATCAGGTATGCGCCGTTAGCAGGTCCCCGGCTGGGCTTGGACGAGGGCTGGACGTGACCCGGACCAGTAACACCCGTTTTCTTGCAATCCTGACCGTAAGAAACGAGGGGGCTTTTCTGATCGACTGGCTGGCCCATCATCGGGCCAGCGGATTCACGGATTTTCTGGTTTTTTCGAATGATTGTCAGGATGGCACCGACCTGATGCTAGACAGGTTGTCAGCGATGGGCTGGCTGACGCATGTCCGCAACGACAGCGGCCACAAACGCGGGCCGCAGTGGTCGGCGCTGAAAGAG
>JAOUMG010000244.1 GCA_029881635.1 Paracoccaceae bacterium
CAACTGGAAACTTCTGACCGAAAACTTCATGGAAGGCTATCACCTTCCAGTGGCACATAAGGCCACGGTCGGTGCGTGGTTTCCCGTCAAGGAAACATGGTTCCCGGACGAGACCTTTGAGAATTTTACCTATCAGACCTTCAAGAAAACTGGCGAAGCGACCTATGGCAAGGCGCATCCCAAGAACACCACACTGGAAGGCGAATGGCGCAATACCTCGATCCTGCCAACGGTGTTTCCCACGCATATGTATGTGCTGGCCCCCGACCATCTGTGGTATCTGTCGCTGCGCCCCAAGGGCGTGGGCGAAGTGGAGGTTCGTTTCGGTGTTGCCATCGCACCCGAAGTCGATGAAATGCTGGGGCAGACAGATGCCCGCGAAGCTTGGGTGCGTGATCTTGTGACCTTTTTCGATCACGTCAATTCCGAAGATCGGGGTGTTGTCGAAGGCATTTATGCCGGATCCCGTTCCGGGTTTGCGGCACCAGGTCCGCTTAGCTGGCTGGAACGTGAAATCCATGATTTCCAGAAATATCTCGCGCGCCGACTGGTGCCAAAAGTGTAAGGGATCACATGACTTTTTCGATTGCAGGGCGCTGCGCACGCACGGGCATGTTTGGGGTTGCCATCACCACCTCTTCGATCGCCGTCGGATCACGTTGCCCACATGCGAGGGCAGGTGTCGGGGCTGTGGCCACCCAGAACGTCACCGATCCCAATCTGGCAAAACTGGTGCTGGACGCTATGGCGGCAGGTATGGACGCCGCCGGGGCCATCGCATCTGTGACCAAGGACCGGCCCCATATCGACTTTCGTCAATTGACGGCGGTCGATGCGATGGGGCGCACAGCCCATTTTACCGGTGGCCGTATTCTTGGCACGAACGCCGTCAGTGAGGGTGCCGATTGCGTGGCAGCAGGCAATCTTTTGTCACATCAGGGTGTGGCCAAGGCCATGACTGACGGGTTTAACGCCAACCCTTCCGCCCATCTGGCCGAACGGCTTTTGCAGGGGTTGGAGGGCGGGCTCGCCTCCGGCGGGGAAGAAGGCCCGGTACATTCCGCCGCCCTTATCGTTGCCGATAAGATGCCCTTTTATCTGGTCGATCTGCGGGTCGACTGGGAAGACGAAAATCCTATCTCCAAGCTGCGCACCCTCTGGCAAGCCTATCAACCACAGATGCAAGATTACCTGAACCGTGCCATAAATCCCGAGGCCGCCCCAAGTTACGGCGTTGCGGGCGATCCCTGAATGACTGCGGTACTACAGCACCTGCCTTTCGAAGGGTATGACAGCAAACCCTGGAAGAACGGGCGCGGGATAACCCATGACATCGCCCTGATCCCGCCAAACGCTGGGCATGATAATTTTGACCTGAGGTTTGCACTGTCGCCGATCATCGAAGACGGGGTTTTTTCCTCCTTTCCCGGCATCGAAAGGGTCATCACGCTGATCGAAGGGGCCGGGCTGGCTCTGGAGTTTGCCGACCGGCAGGAGCGGCTGGAACCAGGCGCATCCTTGCAATTCGACAGCGCTTTGACGCCCTTCGGCAGGCCACAAGGCGGGCCGGTCAAGGTCATCAATGTAATGGCGCGGCGGGGTCTTTGGCAGATCGCGCGATGCACGGTCATTACGGACGGGCAAGACTATCGCTGTGCCGCCGACGGCATGTTCTTTGTCTTTTGCATTGATGAAGGATGGCGGATCGAAACCGGCGCCGAGGCCGTGACCCCTGCCCGCTACGACAGCGTTCTGGTCAGGGGATCAACGCCTGTCAAGCTGCAGCATCAGGGAGGTGGCCAGGCCATCGTTGCCGAGATAAGCGCCCAACCGGGATAATCCTACAACCCGGCTTCGAGCCGATCAACCAATGTCGCCAGCATTGCATCGCAGCGCTCTATTTGCGCCACCTCGACGAATTCGTCTGCCTTGTGCCCCTGTGACATGGACCCGGGCCCGCATATGACTGTGGGAATGTCCAAGTCCTGCGAAAAAAGCCCGCCTTCTGTCCCGAAAGCCACCTTGCAGGTGTTGTTCGCCCCGGTGAGCGATTGCACGAAGCGGACAACATCCGCAGATTTAGCCGTATTCAGGCCGGGATAGGCGAAGTTTTCGCTGAATTCGATGTCAGCTTCCGGGGCGGTTTTGCGGGCCTCGGCCACAATCACGTCGGCACTTGCCCGGATACGGGAAAGGATAGCGCGGGGGTCATCCTCGGCCACATTGCGGATTTCAAAATCCAGCTCGCACAGGCTGGGCACGATATTCAGCGCGACGCCACCGGCAATCCGGGCCGCATGAACGGTCGTATAAGGCACGTCATAATCGCCATCATGATGCCCTGTTGCGCGCAGGTCTGCCTGAACGTCGCGCAGCACACCGATCAGGTCAGCGCCAAGATGCAGCGCATTCATCGCCAGAGGCGCCAGCGCCGAATGCCCCTCGCGCCCGATGCAGCGGGCCTTCAGGGCGACCTTGCCTTTATGGCCGGATGCCACGGCAAGGTTCGTCGGTTCACCCACGATGCACATGGCAGGGCGAACGGGGGCCGACGCCAGAAGGTCGATCATGGAGCGAACACCCTGGCAGCCAATCTCTTCGTCATAGGAAAAGGCCAGATGCAGCGGTGTTCCAAGTTGGCGCTTGGCAGCGGCTAACCCCGCCGAAAGGGCGCAGGCGACAAAACCCTTCATATCAGCCGTACCGCGCCCGAAATATTTGCCCTCAGATAGCGTCAGCTCAAAGGCCGGTTTTTTCCATGCCTGCCCGTCAACCGGCACGACATCGGTATGCCCCGACAACATCACACCGCCCTTATCCTCGGGTCCAATGGTGGCCAGTAAATTCGCTTTGGTGCCGTCGGCATTGGGGATCAGGGTGGAGGTGACACCAGCCTCGCTCAGCAACTCCTCCACATAACGCATCAGCGCCATGTTCGAATTGCGGCTCGTCGTATCAAAGGCGATCAGCTTTGCCAGTATCTCCGCGGAATTCATGCCCTACCTCTGATAATCTGCGCCGGTCATTACATGCACCCATAAGCAATGTTTTGCAAAGGAAGTCGTGCCGCCATCCGACCATAAGGTTTCCGTAAGGTTGGAATGATCAAGCGGGCAAAACCAAACCTGAGGTGAGCACGCTTGGAAAACCCGGCCCCTAAAAATACCCCCAAACCCGCTGGCAGATGGCGTCGGATCACGATTTCCGCGCCTGCGATGAGTATCTGTGCCGCAGCCTTTGTCTTCTTCGCCTATAACGCGACCTATTGGACGAAAGGCATCGAGATTTTTTCGGGCCATATGTTCCTGCTGGTGGGTTATAGCCTGATCGTCTATTTCCTGACGCTCGCCTTTTTTGCGCTGTTCAGTTTCAGACTGACGGTCAAGCCATTCCTGATCATCATTCTGATATTAAGTGCCGCGACCTCATACTATATGGACCGGCTTGGCGTCATGATCGACCGCGACATGATCCAGAATGTCGTGACGACGACGCTGACGGAATCCAAACATCTGATTACGGCCGATTTTGTCACTCATGTCGTTGTATTCGGAATAGTCCCATCGCTTATGCTTTTCTTTCTGAACGTGAAGAAGCAAAAACCGCTGGCACGATTTGGCGCACCGTTGGCGATGTTTGTCCTGAGCTGGCTGATCGCGCTCAGCCTATTGATGGGGAACTACAAGTCGTTTTCGGCGGTCGCCCGCGAAAGAAAAGACCTTTTGGGAAGCTATCAGCCCGGCGCCCCGATCGTCGGTGCGGTCCGTTACGTGAAAATGATCACCCGAACGGCAAATTCTGTCGTCATGCCGTTGGGCGAAGACGCGGCCAAAGGCCGTTCCTATGCCAGAGCGAAGAAGCCCGTTCTGACAATCATCGTGGCCGGCGAAACGGCGCGGTCACAGAATTTCAGCTTGAATGGGTATGCCCGGCCCACCAACCCGGAACTGGCACAAAAACCGGTTATCAGCTTCGCGAATGTCAACTCGTGCGGCACTGCGACGGCGGTATCCTTGCCTTGCATGTTTTCCAATTTCGGACGCAGCGGATATTCTTTCGAGCGCGGCGCCGGGTCTGAAAACCTATTGGATGTTCTCCGGCATGCAGGCTTCGCCGTTGAATGGTGGGACAACAACACCGGAGACAAGGATCTTGCCGCCCGGATAAAATCCCGCAAGTTCACCAATGTTGAGAACGCGGAATTCTGCCCCACCGGTGAATGCGATGACGGGATTTTCCTGCAATACCTGAAAGAGTTCGCGCCAACGATCACCGAAGATACAGTGCTGGTCTTGCACGAGATCGGCAGCCATGGCCCGACCTATTATTTGCGATATCCGGAGAGCTTCGAGAAGTTTAAACCTGCCTGCCATACGGCAGAATTCAAGAGTTGCGCCCCCGATGAAATCGCCAATGCTTATGATAATACAATTGCCTACACGGACCACATCCTGAGCCAGACCATCGATTTCCTGGCCTCCCAGAAGAGTCTGGATACATCTCTCCTGTATATTTCCGACCACGGTGAATCCTTGGGCGAGTCCGGGCTCTATCTGCATGGAACGCCTTACTTCATGGCACCGTCTGAGCAGACCAAAGTACCGATGATTTTTTGGATGTCACCGGAATTTCAAACCCGGTTTTCACTGCTCCCCACCTGTCTCAAGGCTAAATCTAATATTGCCCTAAGCCATGACAACTTGTTCCATTCCGTATTGGGAATGCTTGACGTGACCACTCAGGATTACACGTCCGACCTCGATATC
>JAOUMG010000245.1 GCA_029881635.1 Paracoccaceae bacterium
TCAGTCCATCCCGAAAGAGGCTGAACCGGATATCCAGATCCCGATCATTTATGTCAGCATGGGTTATCAGGGTATTTCACCCGAAGATTCAGAGCGCCTGCTTCTCAGACCGATGGAAACCGCGCTGAAATCAATCGCCGGGATCAAAGAAATGTCATCGACTGCCTATCAGGGCGGCGGCAATGTGTTGCTTGAGTTTCAGGCCGGCGCCGATCTGGGCAAGGCGTTGGAAGACGTGCGCAGCAAGGTTTCCCAAGCAAAACGCGATCTTCCGACTGCGGCCGATGAGCCGACGGTGAATGAGGTCAACATATCCGAATTTCCGGTTCTTGTTGTAACCCTTTCGGGTGAGGTGCCAGAGCGTATCTTGACCCGCGCCGGCCGCGAATTGCGCGACCGGATTGAAGAAATCCCCGGCGTTCTTGACGCTGCCTTGCAAGGCGTACGCGACGATCTTGTTGAAGTGATCGTTGATCCGGCAAAGCTCTCTTCCTACGGGTTGCGGCCCGATGCTCTGATTGCCGGTGTTGCGGCGAACAATCAGCTCATTGCGGCAGGGTCGCTGGAAGGCACCGAGGGTCGCTATGCCATCAAGGTACCCTCGCTTCTCGAAACGATAGAAGACATCGCCAACCTGCCCGTTGTGTCAAACGGCACGGCCATTGTGCGCGCGCGCGATCTTGCCGCTATCCGCGCGACACAGAAAGATCCCGAAACGATTACCCGGCTAGACGGTGTTCCGGCCGTAGCCATCGAGGTTTCGAAACGCACAGGCGCCAATCTGATCGAAACCGTGGACAAGGTGAAAGTGGTAACCGCTGAATTTCAGAAACTGCTGCCAGAGGGCACAGTAGTTTCCTTCAGTCAGGACAAGTCAACAACCATCCGGCAGATGTTGTCCGATCTGCAAAACTCTGTCCTGACAGCAGTTATTCTGGTTTTCATCGTCATTTTGTATTCCCTGTCCGGACGCGCATCCTTGCTGATCGGACTGGCTATTCCCGCGTCGTTCCTGATGGGCATTCTGGCCTTGTCGCTTGCTGGTCTGACGGTGAATATCGTCGTTCTCTTCAGCCTCATTCTGGCGGTGGGCATGCTGGTCGATGATGCCATCATCGTCACGGAATTCGCAGAAAGGCGCATGTCGGAAGGAATGGAAAAACGCGAAGCATTTGCTTTGGCCTCACACAGGATGGCAGGGCCGGTTATTGCCGCGACCATGACACGTGTGGCCGCCTTTTCGCCGCTGCTGTTCTGGCCGGGCATCGTCGGCGAATTCATGAAGTATATGCCGATAACTCTGATTGCGACTCTGTCGGCCTCGATGCTTTATGCCCTGATTTTCACGCCGACTTTGGGCGCTCTCATCGCAAAGCCGGTTCAAGAGGAAACCACCATCAAAGACGGGCTTTACATGCGCGTGGTCGCCCGTGCCATCCGGCACCCGTTTGCCGTTATTGCAGCCACCTTGGGCCTGTTGGTCGCAGTGCCCTATGCCTATGGCAAATACGGAAGCGGCGTAGAGTTTTTCCCGAATGTCGAACCGGATTACGGCCTTCTATATGTTCATGCCCGCGGCAACCTTTCAATCAGTGAAAAAGATGCGCTTACCCGTCAGGCCGAAGAACGTATTCTTGGCTGGCCGGGGATCAAAACGGTTTACACGCGGGCTGGTGCAGGCAGCAACGCTGGCAATGACATCGCTGCCGACGTTGTTGGCGTTATTCAGTATGAGTTCGTCGACTGGCGCGAGCGCAAGAACGCCAACTCAATTCTGGACGAACTGCGCGAGGTCATGAATGGCATTCCCGGTGTAGAGATCGAGGTTTCGGTCCCCGAGGCAGGGCCGCCAACCGGAAAAGCCATTCAGATAGAGCTTTCCGCAGCCGACCCGAAGGGGTTGAATGAGGCTGCCGCGAAAATCGCCGACAGGCTGGCAGAACTACCGGATGTCATTGACATCGACAATGGATTGCCTCCGCCAGGGCTTGATTGGGAACTGCAGGTCGACCGTGGGGCTGCTTCTCAGTATGGGCTTTCGCCCGGGGCCGTGGGTGCCGTGGTTCAGATGGTGACCAGCGGCCTGAAGCTGTCCGAATTCCGCCCTGCCGGGCATGACGAGGCCGTCGATATCGTCCTTCGTCTTCCCCCCAACCAACGCACCATTTCGGCGCTCGATCAGTTGCGGATCGAAACGCCGGATGGCCCGGTGCCTATCAGCAATTTTGTCACCCGCGTTGCAGCCCCCACAACCGGCACCCTGGAACGCAAGGATGGCCGTCGAACGGTCACGGTTCAGGCAGGTATCCGTGCCGGCGTTCAGGCGGATCCGATCCGCGCAGCCATCACGGCAGAGCTGGAAAAGTCCGATCTGGAAAAGGCTGGTATCCGTTGGGTGCTGGCTGGCGAGGACGAGGAGCAAAAGGCCGCCGGCGCATTCCTTGCCAAGGCATTCGGCGCAGCATTGTTCCTGATATTCGGTGTCCTGCTTGCGCAGTTCAACCGTTTCATATCGGTCGGTCTGGTGTTTTCGGCCGTCATCATGTCGACGATCGGCGTGTTCCTGGGCCTGATGATCATGGGGCAGCCCTTTGGTGTTGTGATGACGGGTATCGGGATCATCGCGCTCGCGGGCGTCGTGGTGAACAACAACATTGTTCTTATCGACACATATGACACGCTGCGACGCGAAGGGATGCCCAAGATCGACGCCATCCTGCAAACATGCCGCGAACGGGCGCGGCCGGTGGTTCTTACCGCACTCACCGCTATTCTGGGTGTGCTACCCATCGCCTTTGGCCTGAATCTGGAGATCATGACCCATGAAACCAGCTATGGGGCTCCATCGACGCAATGGTGGATTTCGCTGTCGAGCGCGATTGTCTTCGGCCTGGCCTTTGCCACGGTACTGACGCTGATCGTCACACCTTCGTTGCTGATGGTCACTTCGCGCGATGCATCCCCGACCAAGAAACGGCGGTGGTTCAGAAAGGCAAAGGATGATGGGCTTGATCCGATTGCGGTTGCAGCCCAAAGCGGTCGCAGTACCGCCTGAGTTTAGTCGCCGGACCGCATCAGAATTGATCCAGCTCGTCCTCAGACCAGAATCCGATCAAGATACCCTGATCCATGGCTGTTTGTTTTTCTGACGCTGACAGAATCTGACCATCCTCTACCGTCGTTCGCTGTCTTTGCCTATACGCCCATTCGAACACATGCGCCCGCATGGTTTCCCGAACATCGGAAAACTCGGGGTTTCCACCAAGATCGACCAACTCATCCGGATCATTTTCCAGGTCAAACAGCATCGGCCGGAACTGATCAAAGAACACGTATTTCCACCGCTTTCCCACGGCCATGACGGCACGCGAATTGGCCGGTGCGGTCCCCAGAGTTTCACGCGCTGGCGTTGCTGAATAGTCATATTCACTGATCGCCACCTCGCGCCATTTCGCAGGCTCCTGCCCGTGCAAAAACGGGGCGAGATTCCGACCCTCCAGCCGATGCGGCACAGCTTTACCGCCGAAGGCATCGAGAAAGGTCGGAGCCAGGTCAATCGCCTCAACCAAAGCATCGCTGGTGGTCCCACGCGCCGCATCAGCCGCAAACCGGGGGTCATAGATGATCAGCGGCACCTTCACCGATGGATCATGAAACAGCTCTTTTTCACCCAGCCAGTGATCGCCCAGATAGTCCCCATGATCCGACGTAAAGACGATCATCGTGTTTTCCATCAGCCCACGGTCCTGAAGGAATTGCCACAAGATGCCCATCTGGTCGTCGATCTGCTTGATCAGACCCATATAGGCGGGAATCACGGTTGCCCTCACCTCATCGCGCGAAAATGCCTGGCTGACGCGGGCCTGCATGAAGGCATGGAACACCGGGTGCGGGTCGATGCGCTCTGCTTCCGAACGAACCGGCGGTTGCCAGGTATTTGATCCGTACATGTCATGATAGGGTGCGGGTACGATGTAGGGCCAATGCGGCTTGATGAATGACAGGTGACACAGCCAGGGGGTTTCACCATCCCTGCTGTCCACAAATTCCATGAACCGGCGGGTCAGATACGGCGTTTCACTGTCTTCCTCTGCGATATTGGCAGGGCGGTTGGAGTATTTGAGAAACCTTCCTTCACCCGTCTCTCCGACATTGGGCACCACACCGTTTGCCCTCGTATTCCAGGGATTCGGGCCGTCATAGCCCTTCGCGCTCAGATACTTGTTATACGGCAGGTTTTCGGGGTTGCTTTGATCGGGATGCAGACCGTCATGGCGTTCGTACACGTCAAATCCGCATTCCGCCAACCGCGCGCCGATGATTGTTCCCGGCTCAATCCCATATCGCGCCATGCCTTCGGCATCGGCCCGCATATGAGTTTTGCCTATCAGCACTGTATCCACGCCCAGCGGTCGCAAATGATCACCCAGCGTCAGCTCTCCCACACGAAGCGGAAATCCGTTCCAGCTTGACCCGTGCGAAATGACATACCGACCGGTATATGTGCTCATCCTGCTTGGGCCGCATATCGGCGACTGAACATAGGCACGATCGAACCGGACACCTTGGCTGGCCAGCCAGTCGATATTGGGTGTGTGCAGATGTGGATGCCCGTAGCAGGAAAGGTAATCCCATCGCAGTTGATCACACATGATGAACAAGACGTTTTTGACGTTTGCCATTGGGTTCCCAAAAAAAGAAAAGCGGCATTTGTGCAGCCTA
>JAOUMG010000246.1 GCA_029881635.1 Paracoccaceae bacterium
GCGGGCATAGTTAATCCAAATCTTCGAATTACCACAATGTGCACCTTGGCGTTTCTAGATTTACTGGCAACTTAGTCCGCACAACGGACATTTGCGAAACCATCCTCACTGCCGGATTGCCTTGGGTTTCTTTTTAGCTCTGCGTCTACGTCTAACGCTCAGTTTTTTCCCCGGCATGGCTTGCCAAGAGCCTGCCCCTCGTCTATGAGCGCGCACACATCACAGGCGAGGCTTGGGCCCTCGGGGGAGAAATCCCTGAATGGTCCGCCGGTTGTCCCGAACTTGATCCGGGATGATGGCTTCGCCGAGGTAGAAACCGGAAAGGAAAACAAACATGGCATTGCCAGAGTTTACGATGCGTCAGCTGTTGGAAGCGGGCGTACATTACGGTCACCAGACGCAGCGCTGGAACCCAAAGATGGGCGAATACATCTACGGCGACCGCAACGGCATTCACATTCTCGATCTGACGCAGACGGTTCCCCTTTTGGATGCCGCGCTGAACGTCATTCGCGAAACCGTCGCCAAGAATGGCCGCATTCTGTTCGTTGGCACCAAGCGGCAGGCGCAAAAGGCTATCTCGGACGCTGCCGAGCGCTGTGCCCAGTATTACATGAACCACCGCTGGCTGGGTGGCACGTTGACCAACTGGAAAACCGTTTCCCAGTCGATCACCCGCCTCAAGCAGATCGATGAGATCATGGCGGGCGGCGCGGAAGGTCTGACCAAGAAAGAGCGTCTGGGCCTGGAGCGCGAGCAGGGCAAATTGCAGGCCTCGCTTGGTGGTATCCGCGATATGGGCGGTGTGCCTGACCTGCTTTTCGTCATCGACGTGGGCAAGGAAGATCTGGCCATTCTGGAAGCCAACAAGCTGGGCATCCCGGTTGTGGCAGTGGTCGACACCAATTGTTCACCCAAGGGCGTTGATTATGTCATCCCCGGCAATGACGATGCGGCGCGGGCCATTGCACTTTACTGCGATCTGGTCAGCCGTGCGGCGCTAGACGGTATGACCGCCCAGATGGGTGCGGCCGGTGTTGATCTTGGTGCTCTGGAAGAGGCACCGGGTGAAGAGGCCGCCGTTGAGGCTGAGGAGCCCGCCGAGGCGCCTGCCGAGGCCAAGACCGAAGCCTGATCAGCCTCGTCCCCGATTGATTTTCGGGCGGGGGATATCCCCGCCTGATCCCATTTTCGAATATGAGGAGAGCCAGCTATGGCAATCACCGCCCAGATGGTGAAGGAACTGCGCGATTCGACTGGCGCAGGTATGATGGACGCGAAGAAAGCGCTGACCGAAACAGACGGCGACATGGAGGCGGCGGTTGATTGGCTGCGCACCAAGGGTCTGGCAAAGGCCGCGAAAAAATCTGGCCGCATCGCTGCCGAAGGCCTGATCGGCGTCGCCGTATCAGGTGGCAAGGGCGTGGCGGTCGAGGTGAATTCCGAAACCGACTTTGTGGCCAAGAACGAAGAATTTCAGGGCATCGTCCGCGCAATCACCGAAGCGGCCATGGGTGTATCTGACCTTGACGCCCTGAACGCAGCCAAGATCGGTGGCAAGCCTGTCAGCGAAGTGATGACCGATGCGATTGCCAAGATTGGCGAGAACATGACCCTGCGCCGCATGGGTGCCATCGAAGGGGAAACGGTTGTTTCTTACGTTCATAACTCTGCCGCAGACGGAATGGGCAAAATTGGCGTATTGGTAGCCTTTACGGGGGCTGACGCAGATCTGGCGCGCGGCATTGCTATGCACATCGCCGCCATCAATCCGCTGGCTCTCGACGAAAGCAGCCTCGATGCCGCGGTCGTGGAAAAGGAGCGCGAGGTGCAGATCGCCACCGCACTGGAAGAAAACGCTACATCCGCAAAGCCGAAGCCGGAAAACATCATTCGGGAAAACATCATTCCCGGTCGGATGAAGAAATTCCTTTCCGATGTGACGCTGGTCAATCAAGCCTATGTCAAAAGTGCCGATGGCAAGACCACAGTTGGTCAGGCTGCCAAGGACGGTGGCATTGCAATCACCGGGTTCATGCGCATCGAAGTCGGCGAGGGAATCGAAAAGAAAGAAGAAGATTTTGCAGCAGAGGTCGCCAAGACCCGCGGCGCCTAAACTCTCAGACTAGTGGGATACTCCAAAGGGCTGGGCAACTGGCCCTTTTTTGTTGCCGTATGAGCAAAAAAACGGTGCGCGTCCATTAGGGTACGCGCACCGTCAGAAAGCGCGCCAGCACCTGTTGGGGATGAGGACAGGGCGCGTCTCGGTGCCGACCCGTCAGGCGTAAAACGCACCCTCCGGGCCGGCGTCCGGTTTCCCGGTGCTTCCCTTGCCCTCGCAAAACACGCAAGCTGGCTCGGGTCGCTGTTCCTGGCTAATGCCACCACTCACGGAACAAGATAAAGGTGCCCATTTACCCGGCGTAAAGTAAGTATGGGAATCCATACCTGATCAAATTGAACCGGTTGCCCTTGTTCAACTATTCGTGAGTGGGTTGAAATCCATCATAGAATTAGCATCGTTATGGAAACAGTACCAATCGATTGTTTCCGGAAATATATGTCCAAACTTGGCGTGAGATTCCCGTAGATACGCCCGCAGACCATGCCGAGTTAACATTCGGTATTGCGCTGTCGTGGCAAGAACGAAGAGTCAGGCCGCCACAACGAATATCTGGTTCTGGAATGACGCCTTCAACACTGCCTGGGCGGTTGTTTCAACGTCCAATGCCTCACGCGCAAGACGCAAATGCTTTTCGACCGTCGCCGGCGTCAGGCCCATGATTGTGGCGATGTCCTGCATTGTCTTGCCGTCACCGACCCATTCCAACGCTTCGCGCTGCCGCGGTGTGAGACTGCGGCGCGCCAGTGTAAACGGCAGTGCAGTAATCTTCAGGTGGGTTACATTGTTGATCAGCAGAATATCGCGACCGTGCTTTTCCCACATTTCATCGATTTGATGCTGGCGGGTTTCATTGGGCGCGCATAGCCCGATTGCTCCCTTGGCCCGCACTGAGGCATCTGAAAAACTAATGGAATATCCAGCCCTTACGCCATGTGCAAAGTTCATTTCGATGACCTTGCGTTCCGTGGCGGTCATGACCTGGCCTTCGACCATTTCTTCGATCAGACGCCAAGAACAGGCCCCTTCATTTGCCGCGGCCCATTTCACCATCGGCGCGTGGTTGAACAAACCACTTTTAATGAAGGCATCGAGATATTCCTGCGAGTGGTTGGACAACATCAGAATGTCATCGGCATTGCCGAAAGAATTTGGGGTACGGAACCGGGTGAAGCCATAGAGAAGACGGTCGAACCCGTATTCAGCCATTTTCTCAAGGTGGAGCGCCCAAATCTCTTCGATCGAACCAGCGGCGAGTACACGGGCCAAATGATCAGTGGTTTCGCGCACCATCAGATCGTGCCCCATGAATTCACACAACCATCCATACCGCCCGAGGTTTCGGTCGGACTGTTCGTAGTACAAAACCTACTTTCGGGCCGGACACAGCCCTCACGCGAAGTGAAATTCATAATAACTCATCCCCATGCAACTATTGGCATGGGAACGATCACATGTCGAGAGGGTTCGGTGGCATGCCATACACCAGAATTGCCAGATACCTTAAAGGCTTAGCGGCCAATCATGGTCATGTCGAAGGGCGTTGACTGGTAAATCTCATTAATCCAGTTGCCGTAAAGCAAGTGGGCATGACTGCGCCAGCGGTTGAGCGGTTGCAGTTGCGGGTTGTCGTCAGGGTAGTAATTCAGCGGCACGTTGATGGAAGTACCATTTGCAATGTCGCGGTCATACTCCTCTTTCAATGTGCCGCTGTCATATTCAAAATGATTGAAGATATAGAGAGCGCGGTGATCCTTGTCCTCGATCAGACAGGGGCCCACATCGTCAGATCCTAGCAACGTTGTCAGCCCCGGGGTGGCGTCAATTTCGGGCCCTTTCATCTCTGTCCACCGGCTGACCGGGATGACGAAGTCATCGGAAAAGCCCCGCAGATAAGGCGATGATGGTGCCAGGTTCATGTGCCGGAAACAGCCGAATGCCTTGTGATCCAGCATGTGTTTTTCGACATTGTGGAAATGCTTGATCATCGCCATGCCGCCCCAGCACACACCGAATGTGGAATGGACGTTGGTCTGGGTCCAGTCCATGACTTCGCCAAGCTCGTCCCAATAGGTCACCTCCTCGAAGCGGAGGTGTTCAATTGGGGCGCCGGTGATGATAAGGCCGTCGAATTTTTCGTCCTTTACCTCCTGAAACGGGCGGTAAAAAGCAGCCATGTGTTCGGCCGCAGTGTTCTTGGTTTCGTGTTCAGACATGCGGATCAACTGAAAATCAATTTGCAGAGGCGTCGCGCCGATGAGGCGGGCGAACTGATTTTCGGTCTGGATTTTCTTGGGCATGAGATTCAGAAGCCCGATCCGCAGGGGGCGGATATCCTGATGGGCCGCTCGGTCGGGCGAAATCACCATGACGCCTTCCTTTGAAAGAACTTCAAAGGCGGGAAGCGTTTCTGGCAGGGTGATAGGCATGGATAACTCCTTGGCGGAACCGCTCAGATAAGCGGGTCAGGCGCGGGTCTCAAGGGCTGAGGCAATCAGGGTTTCAAAATCTTCGGTGGTACGAACGTCTGCTACGTCCTGCGCGGTCACGCTCAGCCCCCAGTTCGAGGCCATTGCTTCATAACGCGGCT
>JAOUMG010000247.1 GCA_029881635.1 Paracoccaceae bacterium
TGTGCGGTGAATGGCGCCAGATGCCCCGATCCGTCGGCATTGGGCTTGGCCGTGCCATTGACGATATCGTCGTTGGTTGTCGAAAGATCCGGCACGTCAAAGACATCGCGCAACTGAAAGTCGAGCACACCCTCCTGAGGCACGGAAATCGTCGCATCGGTCCAAAGTGCGAAATGCACCGGGATAGGTGTCGTGCTAGGGCCTACAACCACCGGCACACCGTGATTGCGGATCAGAAGGTCAAGCTGCTGCACCAGATAATGACGAAACAGACCGGGCCGGGTAATGGTCGCGGCGTAAGTCCCCGGCACAGCTACATGGCCGAAACTCAGACGGCTGTCAGCCTTGGCATGGCTGGTCGTTGTGATCCGAACCTCTGGGTAAAAGGCCCGGACCCGCGCGGCCGGTTTCACCCCGCCAAGCGCTTCGCTGAACCGGCCAAACAAGAACCGGGTCGATTGGGCGTAAAGCGCCTCCAGCCGCGAAACGGCCGCTTCGGCATCATCAAAGGCCTCCGGCGCCGCGAATTCGGGTGTCTGGACTATGTATTCGTCGGGCATATTCATTCAAATAACTCTGTCAGTTGGAACTTTGTCACATCGACAAGGCCCATATCGGAAATGCGTAACTCTGGTATGACGACAAGCGCCAGCAGCGAATGCTGCATATAGGCGTTGTTTAGCGTGCAGCCACATTCCGCCATTGCTGTGACCATGCGGGTGGCCTTTGCCGCCACCTCTTTGGCAGGGGCATCGGACATGAGGCCGGCAATCGGCAGGGGCACTTGGGCAATTTCCGCGCCATCCTTCCAGACGGTGATACCGCCACCAATCTCGCCCAGCCGGTTGGCCGCAGCCGCCATCATGTCCCTGTCAGTGCCGACAATGATCATGTGGTGGCTGTCATGCGCGACGGTCGAAGCCATGGCCATGCCACCCCGATACCCAAACCCGGAGACGAGCGCATTGACGACCTTGCCTGTGCCCAGGTGGCGTTCGACCAGCGCGATCTGGGCCACATCACGCGCCGGATCAGGTTCTATACGCCCATTTGCGACGGGCATCGAAAGTCGCAGAGCCTTGGTCGGTGCCTGATTTTCGACAACGCCAATGACGCGCGCCGTAACTTCACTAACCGCAGCCGGACCTTTGATGACAAAATCATCCGCCGCGAGCGTTCGACCGATCGTGACCGTGTCACGGGCAGATTTCGGCCAATCGAAATGCGGGCAGGCAACGGTGATCTTGCCAGCCTTCGCAACGGTTTTGCCACGGGCGATCACATGATCGATGGGCAGCGTCCGCAGATCTGAGGTCAGGATCACATCTGCCCGTCTTCCCGGCGTAATAGAGCCTATTTCCCGTTCCAGACCAAAATGGCTGGCAGTGTTGATCGTGGCCATTTGCAGGGCGACCAATGGGTCACATCCACAGGCGATGGCATGCCGCACAACCCGGTTCATATGCCCGTCATTGACCAGCGTTCCGGAATGGCAATCATCAGTACATAGGATGAAGTTGCGCGGGTCGAGCCCCTTTTCTGTGATGGCGGTGATCTGGCTTTCCACGTCATACCAGGCCGAGCCGAGCCGCAGCATCGCACGCATTCCCTGACGGACACGGGCGATGGCGTCCGCCTCGGACGTGCCTTCGTGGTCGTCGGCGGGGCCGCCCGCCACATAGGCGCGGAACGGCGCACCCAGGTCAGGGCTGGCGTAATGGCCACCGACAGTTTTACCAGCCTTCTGCGTTTCGGCGATCTCGGCCAGCATCTGCTGGCTGCCCGCGACAACACCGGGGAAATTCATCATCTCGCCCAGACCGATGATACCCGGCCATGTCATCGCCTCGGCCACATCATCCGGGCCAACCTCAAAACCGGTGGTTTCAAGCCCCGGTGCAGACGGGGCGCAGCTTGGCATCTGGGTGAAGATGTTGACCGGCTGCATCAACGCTTCGTCATGCATCATCCGCACACCGGCCAGGCCCAGTACATTGGCGATTTCATGCGGGTCGGTGAACATGGTTGTCGTCCCGTGGGGGATGACGGCAGCAGCAAATTCGGCAGGGGTCAGCATCCCGCTTTCCACATGCATATGCCCGTCGCAGAGGCCAGGGATCATGAACTGACCATCCGCCTCGATCACCTCGGTATCGGGACCGATGGCGGCAGAAAGATCGGGGCCGATGGCGGCAAAACGACCTTCGGCGATGGCGATGTCATGACCGGGCAAAACCTCTCGGCTATGGACGTTCACCCATTGGCCATTCCTTATCACAAGATCGGCGGGCATGCGGCCTGCTGCCACCGCAACGAGGCGGGGGGCGCAATCAGGCCAAGATTTTAATGAGGGGGTCGTATTTTTCATGCTAAAACCTGCCAGAACAGAAGCCGCGTCGCAAGGGGGTACAATACTCTTTCCCTCGAACTCAAACGCAAATCGAAGCTTGCGGCAGCGCGCGCCAGAACCCGCCTATCCGCGAGGAAGTGACAAAGCGGCAAAGGCGCGCTCAGTAAGTTTCGCATGAAGCGCGCGCGCCTGATCGGAAAGACCTGCGCTATGGGCACCCGGGGGCGTTTCCCTGACTTCGCGCAACTCTCCGGCGGGGCCCGCCGTCAAACCGATCCGCGCCGCCACGGCCTGCCACACGGCAGGGTCACGGCTTAGCGCCTCATAGGGAACGAAAACCACATTCCCGGATGCCGCTTCGGCCTGATCCAAAGCGGTATGTGCCGAAATCCATTCATCCAACCAATAATCCAGCGTCATCGGGTCGCCCTTGGGGGCTTTGCCAAATACGAAAGGGCGGTGCGTGGCCCCGAATTCGTGATGCCCCAGCCAAATCATGTATTGCTGCGTGAAGGGTTCGGCATCCAAAAACCGCCGATGCTGTGCCAAGAGGCTCGCGGCGTGGGTCAGCGGATCACGCAGGGGTACCAGGAAAACCGCCTCCGGCATGGCCTTTGCCAGGGTGGCGATCCGCAGAATGTTGTTGTTGTTCTTCGACACATAGCGCGTCTTGCCCGCTTTGCGCAGAACCAGCCGGATCAAGTCGCGATAGGCCGCGATAAGATCCGTATCGGGCTGGTGCGGAACCAACCCCTCGGGCGTAATATAGAATTTACCCGCAAAGACCCGCCAAAAAACCTCGTCCAGCGCCTCGGGGCTTTGAAAATCAACCTCAATCCCGTCTCCATGCGCCCGTTCGGACCGCACCCCGGCTGTTTGACCCTTGCGGCTGACCCGTGCCCAAAGATTGGGCGCAAGAACAAAGGGCATATCAGCATATGTGAGCGAGCCGAATTCGCCGGTCTGGTGGATTTCGCGCATGAGAATGGTCGTGCCCGCGCGCGCAAGGCCGGTAACGAACACATGCCGCCCAGTGTCGGCAGGTGCCGATTTCAGGAACATGCCACGTTCCATGTCATGCAACATTTCGGCCAGCGGTGCCGACCCCAAAGCCATCCGGTGCAGAAATTTGTCGAGCGCTGAATAATCAGCCACGGGTCACCTTCAGCCGCAACCAGATATAGACCAATGACAGGATGCAAAGCACCAGAATAACCTCAAGCCGCAGCAATGCCGCAACCCAGGCGGCCATGCCGCCGGGAAATACCAGCCCGAGCAGCGCCACCGGGGCCAGCGCCAGGCAAAGCATTGCAAAGAACGTGACCGATCCCTTGCCGATCACCCAGGAATAGGTGGGCAATACCCGCTCTTTCCAGTGGTCAGATATCCGCTTGCTGCGCAGAACCCGCCCGGATTTCTGCGCCGTTTTCGTCACACGGCTGATCTGAGCGACAAATGGCAAGCGCAAGAACGCCTCGCTGGCCAGTACCGAGGCGGCAAGGACAAAAAGCCACAATGTCATACTATTCAGACTGTTCCCCGGACCGGGTGGCATTCGCGGCCTTGGCCTTGCGGCCCTTCAGCATCCGCTTGATCGGATAATAAAGCACCGCAATTATCGCGAGGAAGATCGACCCGATCACACCGATCACTGCAGCAATTGCCCCAGCCCCGACACCCGGGCCGATATACGCCTCGGCCATCATTGGAATCGCGATCATCGCGGCAGCAAGAAACGGGACGTAAAATTCTGGTTTACTCATTGCAACTCACCTTCTTTGATTTGCGATAACAAGCTACCACCAAAAGCTTTGTCAACAAAGCGGCAGCGAAAACGGCACTGAAGCGTGCCGCCTTGTGCCCAATCAACGAAACATTCGGCTATTTTGCTGATCTGGCGAACGGATGTCAGCCATTTGACCGTACCGTTCATCTGGCCGCTGCGCTCGGAAAGATCAATCTCAGTGCCGGATTGGTTGATATGGTCTACATCCTCTTTGGGTAGAACGGCCGTGGTCTTTGCCTGAAAAACTCATTCTGCGCGGGCCTTGTTTCCTCGATATTGCATCGAAAAAACCATTAACGTCAAAGCTGTTAGCCATCATTACCGCAAGTGGTCCGGAAAGCAGTTGCTTACACTCTCCAGAAGCTGACGATCAGGGCCTTGTCGTCACGGTGATCGCCGGTTGCCGCCGCCCCATAGATCGGGACCGCCTCGATGGACAGCTCATCGATCTGTTTTTCCAATTGCGCAAATTTTGTCCCAAACCCTGCGCCATCATAAACCGCAGAATGAACGGAAAGCGCAAAGAAAGCCCCTGGTGCAGCGATCCGCAGCAATTCGTCC
>JAOUMG010000248.1 GCA_029881635.1 Paracoccaceae bacterium
CCTTAACCGCCTTGCCGGGGTGGTCGAAAAACTGGTCATCTATCCTGACAACATGCTGGCAAACATGAATAAATTCCGCGGCCTCGTGATGTCGCAGCGTGTACTTCTGGCACTGACCCAAGCGGGTGTCAGCCGCGAAGATGCCTATCGCCTGGTGCAGAGGAACGCCATGAAAGTGTGGGAAAAGGGTGCCGATTTCAAAACCGAACTTCTGGCCGACCCAGAGGTCACCGCAGCACTGACCGCGGCCGAAATCGAAGAAAAGTTCGACCTTGGCTATCACACAAAGCATGTCGATACGATCTTTCGCCGTGTATTTGGCGCGTAGCAACACGAACACACAATCGCGTGATCATGAGGGTGCCCACGTCACCCAAGCTTGCCCGAATGGCCCCTTGCTGGCAAAGTTCCGCTACGTCAGGAAGGAGTCATCAGATGAAGTCACTTCTTACAGCCATTACCCTCGTGACCCTGCTCGCGCCCAGCGCGCTGGTTGCCCAAGCGTGCGATCACGGCAACCGGCAAGCCCAGATCAGTTGTGCCGAAGGCCAAAGCTGGGATGCCACCACCCGCCGCTGCATCACAGTAGGCAGCTGACCGCGACTAAGCGGATTGTAACCGCCCTTTAACCGCTTTTTGCGATCCTTGGCGCATGTCCATGCGCAAAGGGATTGGAATTGACTGCACTTGCATCTTTGCGGCCATCAGGCGGCAACTCGCTTCCCCGAAGCCCATCGCATACCGGTAGGCCGATGACCGGCCGCCAGAAGGCCGCGATCATTGTTCGGCTGCTCCTCGCGCAGGGTTCCGACCTGCCGCTACGCGGATTGCCGGACCATATGCAGGCCGCTCTGACCGAACAGATCGGCACCATGCGCAGCGTCGACCGGGTCACCCTGCGCAACGTCGTCGATGAATTTCTCGCCTCCCTCGATGCCGTGGGGCTTTCCTTTCCCGGCGGCATCGAGGGGGCGCTACATATGCTGGATGGCCATATCTCGACCTCTGCGGCTAGTCGGCTAAGGCGGCTCGCCGGGGCATCCTCCAAGGCTGATCCCTGGGACCGGATCGCCGCCCTTGATCCAATTCGCCTGATGCCGGTGCTGGAAGATGAAAGCATTGAGGTGGGCGCCGTCATGTTGTCGAAACTCGCCGTCACGCGCGCCGCCGAACTTCTGGGCAGGCTTCCCGGCGATAGGGCCCGGCGTATTGCCTATGCCGTCAGCCAGACCAGCAATATCGACCCGGAAACTGTCCGCCAGATCGGTCTCGCGCTGGTCACTCAGCTTGAGGCTTTGCCCATCCGGGCCTTTGAAACCAACCCCGAGGAACGTGTCGGCGCGATTCTGAATTTTTCGCCCGCCGCCACACGCGACAATGTACTTCAGGGGCTGGATGAAACCGATGCGAGGTTTGCCAAGGAGGTCCGAAAGGCCATTTTCACCTTCACCGATATCCACAAGCGGATCGAAACAAGGGATATTGCCAAGGTCATTCGCGGTGTCGATCAATCGGTTCTGGTGACCGCCCTCGCCGGGGCCAAGGGAAAGGATATTCCGACGGTTGAATTCATCCTCTCCAACATGTCTCAACGCATGGCCGGGACACTGCGCGATGAAATGTCCGAATTGGGCAATGTTTCGGAAAAAGACTCCGAAGCGGCGGCGGCGGAAATCGTCGCGGCAATCCGGGGCTTTGAGGCAGCGGGCGAACTTGTGTTGCGCGTCACCAGTGAAGACGAAGGCGATGGCTGAAGCGATTAGCCTATAGCCGCGTCAAACCTAAGAAAATGTGTAGTCCGTCCCAACACCAGCCATATCGGCTGGCCGTGCTTGTGGTCCGTGCCATCGGCCTCTATGTCTGTTTCGTTAAAGGTAGGGAAAGGCCGCAAACCACCAAGGCACTGCGCTAAATCCCGATCCGAAGGAAACTCAGAACGCTCTGAACGGACGCAATGGCAGCACCTAGAACTTCCACACCCAATCTGACCGACCGGTTATCCAACGGGGCGTTTCGGGCACTTCTTTCGTTGGCAAAGGCCTTGCCCTATCACCGCCGCGTACCTATCGCTGGCTGGGTGATTTCACGGCTGGTGGCACCCTTGGCAGGTTATAGCCGCCGTGTGCGCGAAAACCTCGCGCTCGTCTGCCCCGATCTTCCGGCAGCCGAGATCCAGCGCCTTGTCCGCGCTGTCCCCGACAATGTCGGGCGCACCATGATCGAGCTTTACTCAGGCCGCGAATTCACCGACCGGGTCAAAGACCTGCCGCTGACAGGCCCGGGCGCCGACGCGCTGGAAAAAGCCCATCGCGAAGGTCGTCCGGTCATTATCGCCACGGGTCACTTCGGTAACTACGATGTTGCCCGCGCCGCCCTGATCGCGCGCGGCTATGGCGTCGGGGCGCTATACAAGCCAATGAACAACCCTCTCTTCAACGCGCACTATCTCGCCGCGATCTCTGCCATCGGCACGCCGCTTTTTCCACGTGGGAAAAGGGGCTTGGGTGAAATGGTCCGGTTTCTCAAATCCGGTGGCATGCTGGGTCTTCTTATGGATCAGCACATGGCCCATGGCGCCGAGGTGACATTTTTCGGCGAAACCGCACGCACGGCCACCTCAGCGGCAGATCTCGCGCTGAAATACGGTGCCGATCTGATCCCGGTCTATGGAATCCGCCAGCCTGACGGGCTCAGCTTCCGTATCGTGGCCGAAGCCCCCATCGCCCATTCCGATCCCGTCACCATGACACAGGCAATCAATGACAGCCTGGAAGCTTTGGTTCGCCAACACATGGAGCAGTGGTTCTGGATTCACCGGCGTTGGAAATAGCCGGGCTGGCCCGGCATTCGCCAATCAGGGCAGTCGCGCCGCCGCCAGTACCGGGCCAGGTCCGGGTTCTTGGATGATCACTACAAAATGACCCTTGCCCTCGGTCTTTACATTCAGTGACAGGTCGGATTTGCCATTCCAATCGGTCAGTTTCTTCAGATCCATGACCGTGTTGACATATTCGATGGTCCTTCCGGCATTCTCGCCGCGCCCGATGGCGACAATATCCAGCGGGCTGTAGCGCACCAACTGCACGATCGTTCCGCGTGACAACGGCTTTACCGCCTTGGCGCGAACCTGAACGTCGCTTCCCTTACGGCCAACCGACAAATGAACCTGGGGCGCTTTGCCCGCATGGCTTTTGATCAGAGTTTCAACGTCGCCCGGACGCACACCCACTATGTGATCCATTCCACCAATGATCATCTGCGGTGTATATATCGTCCGTGCCCCAGCCACCCGCGCATAGGCCCGCTGGCGCTTGGTATAGGCCGGATCGCCAAGCGTATCCTTCCAACCGATGTAATCCCAATAATCCACATGCAGCGCCAGGGCGATCACATCATCCCGCTTTGCAAGATTGGCCAGAACCGCGTCTGCGGCCGGACAGGAAGAACATCCTTGCGACGTATAAAGTTCGACAACCACAGGGCTGCTGTTTGCCGATTGGGCAACCGACATCCCCGTCAACGCCAGCCAAAAGCTCAGCGCAGTTAAGATCATTGGGCGCATTCGTATATCCGATACCTTTGTTCAGTAAGTTTTTTAGACCAATATGCGGTGAAACACTAATCAATGAAACGCGAGAATGCGTGCGTATTTCCGCGATGTTTTAAAGATCCAATTCTCTGCAAGGCTCTTGCCACTAATTGTACACAATGGTATACATTAACTGCGCCACCCCCCTTGATCCCCCATCGTCAATACGGCATTAGCGTCTCAATCCTATTCTCACTTTCCAAAGGGAGACCCGACCATGACCATCGTCACCGGCAAAGACACCGCAAAAACCCGCAAAACCCTGACGGCTGGTGGCAAGTCCATCGACTATTACTCGATCCCTGCGGCCGAAGCGGCTGGGCTTGGCACATTTTCCAACCTGCCCGCCGCACTGAAGGTGGTGCTGGAAAACATGCTGCGGTTCGAAGATGGCGGGCGCACCGTCTCGGTCGATGACATCAAGGCCTTTGCCGAATGGGGGGCCAAAGGTGGCCAGAACCCGCGCGAAATCGCCTATCGCCCCGCCCGCGTCCTGATGCAGGACTTCACCGGCGTTCCGGCCGTCGTCGACCTTGCCGCGATGCGCGACGGGATTAAAGCGCTAGGCGGCGATGCGCAGAAGATCAACCCGCTGAACCCGGTCGATCTGGTCATCGACCATTCGGTCATGATCGACGAATTCGGCAACCCGCGTGCGTTCCAGATGAACGTCGACCGCGAATATGAACGCAACATGGAGCGCTATGTCTTCCTTAAATGGGGACAGAACGCATTCGAGAATTTCCGCGTCGTGCCGCCCGGTACCGGCATCTGCCACCAGGTCAACCTTGAATATCTGGCCCAGACCGTCTGGACCGACAAGGATCAGAATGGTGCCGAAGTTGCCTACCCCGATACACTCGTCGGCACCGACAGCCACACCACCATGGTCAACGGCCTTGCCGTGCTCGGATGGGGCGTCGGCGGGATCGAGGCTGAGGCCGCGATGTTGGGCCAGCCTGTCTCGATGCTGATCCCCGAGGTTGTCGGCTTCAAGCTGACCGGCGCGATGGTCGAGGGTACAACCGCGACCGACCTCGTGCTCAAGGTCGTGCAGATGTTGCGCAAACACGGTGTTGTCGGCAAATTC
>JAOUMG010000249.1 GCA_029881635.1 Paracoccaceae bacterium
GCTGTCGATACCCGCCGGTTGGCGTTATGACCCTGATGTATCAACCGCTTGGCAGACACTGGCCTTGTTTGCGCTGGGTGTTGGCGTTCCGTTTGCGGTTCTGTCGGCCAATGCACCTCTGATCCAGTCCTGGTACGCGCGTAGTGACGGGCCTTCGGCCGATGATCCCTACTTTCTTTATGGGGCCAGCAATCTTGGGTCGCTGATTGCCCTTCTGGCATTCCCCTTGGTCGCTGAACCCCTGTTCGGCGCCACCCGCATCGGTCAGGGTTGGGCCCTAGGCTTCGTGGCCCTGGGCGGATTTCTGGCGCTTAGTGGTTTTGTCGCGGCCAGGAATAAAGGTCGGACAGCCCGACCGCTATCGGCACCTGCTGCAACAAAGGTGACCACCGGACAGATCGGGCGCTGGATCGTTCTGGCCTTCATCCCATCGTCGCTGATGCTGGCAATCACCACCAAGATCAGCACCGATATCGGGGCGATCCCACTGGTCTGGGTTGTGCCGCTGGCACTTTATCTGCTCAGCTTTGTTTTTGCCTTTTCCCGCCGCCCCCTGTTTGGCGCAGGTGTGCTACGCATTGCCTACATGGCCGCGCTAGCATGGCTTGCCGCGGTTTTCACGGGCATCAGTGGTGCGCATCTGGATCTGATCGGTGTTCTGGGCCTGATCGCCAGTTTCTTTGCGGTGGCCATGTTTGCCCACACCAAGCTTTATGAAAGCCGCCCCGAAGGGCAGCATCTGACGTTGTTTTACGTTGTCATGTCCGTTGGCGGGGCTCTGGGCGGATTGTTCAACTCCATCCTGGCGCCCGCCGTGTTCGTCACACTGGCAGAAGGCGGAGTGACGACACTTCTGGCCGCCACGCTTATCCTGAGTTCAGAGATGCGTTTGACGCTGCCTCTGGCGAAGAAGGGTGCCGCCTACGGGATCGTCGCTGCCGGGATATTGATCGTTGCGGCACAGCCCTTTGCGATTGAAAACTGGCTGACGCTGAAGCTGATCATGTTTGCGCTTGCAGCTATGGTCGCTATATTGCTGCGCCGGACCGTTCCGGCGGCAGCCCTTGCCGCTGGACTGGTCGTTGTCACCGGTAACTATGTCATTCCGACGGGTGATATTTTCCGCGACCGCAGTTTTTTCGGCACCCACTGGGTTGCCGATGTGGACGGGTTGCGCCAATACGCGAATGGAACGACGTTGCACGGCGCCCAGCGTGTCACGGACTATGATAAACCGCGCCCCGAGCCTTTGTTTTACTATCACCGCAATGCGCCGATGGCACAGGTCATGACCTCGGATATCGGCAGGGCGGCCAGCAATGTGGGTATCGTCGGATTGGGTGTCGGTTCGCTCGCCTGCTATAAGCTGCCGGGCCAGAACTGGCAGTTTTATGAGATTGATGGCATCGTCGACAAAATTGCCCGAAATCCTGACTACTACACATTCATGTCGGCCTGCGCTGGCGATGCTCCGACGCATCTAGGCGATGCGCGGATGGTTCTGGCGACGCAAGAGGGCCTGAAATACGATGTTCTGGTAATAGACGCCTATGGATCGGATTCCGTGCCGATGCACCTGACCACACAAGAGGCGATGGAGCTTTATCTGGACCGGCTGACCGATGATGGGGTTTTGGTTTATCACATCACCAACCGCTATTATGAGATCGAGCGGCCCCTCAGCCGCAGTGCAATAGACCTGGGGCTGGTCGCGATGATCCAGAACCATCCTGGCAATCCGGAGGTTGATCCCAGTGATACCGGATCGCGGGTTGTCATGCTGGCGCGAAACCACGCGGCCTTGGGCGAAATGGCCAATGATCCACGATGGGAGCCTTTGCCAAGCGATGGTGGCCGCATCTGGACCGACGATTTTGCCAACCTCCTGTCGATTCTGCAGTGAAGGTGAATCAAGTTCCGGATCCAGCAATCTTCGGCGACCGCCTGAACTTCTAGTACTTTTAGCATATTTACCTTTGCGCGCTTGCGGGCCTATGCTCTTATTCAAGATGCCGGAACCGGGCGGGACAGCTTGGATGAAGGTATGTCAGTTGGGGGAAGATCTAGGTTTGCCAGTTAAACAGATGGATTCGCAGGCGCGGCTTTTTGTGAGCCTCGCATCATGACAGATGACGCCATTATCGACGTGGTCGATGCGACAAAGGTATTTGGCGCAGCGGACCAGAAAGTGGTGGCGCTGGACCGCGTGTCGGCAAAAATCCGGCGCAACGAGTTTTTCACTCTTCTCGGGCCATCGGGCTGCGGGAAGACTACGCTATTGCGGTTGATCGCCGGTTTCGAGTTGCCAGATAGTGGCGAAATACGGTTGGACGGCGAAGAGATCGGGCATTTGCCGCCGAACAAGCGCCCAGTCAATACCGTGTTCCAAAGCTATGCATTGTTCCCCCATATGACCGTGCGTGAGAATATCGGTTTCGGCCTGTTGATGCAGGGGCGC
Organism: Paracoccaceae bacterium; assembly: GCA_029881635.1. GTDB lineage: Bacteria > Pseudomonadota > Alphaproteobacteria > Rhodobacterales > Rhodobacteraceae > Albidovulum. The sequence continues at coordinate 2,459 of JAOUMG010000249.1, forward strand.
CCGGAAAAAGAGATCCGCGATACCGTGGACCGGATGCTGGAACTCGTGCGGATGGTCGCCATGGCCGACCGCAAGACCGACCAGATATCGGGAGGACAGCAACAACGCGTGGCACTTGCCCGTGCCTTGGCGCCGCAGCCGAAAGTGCTGCTATTGGACGAACCGCTTTCGGCGCTCGACTATAAGCTGCGCAAGGAAATGCAGATCGAACTGAAACGCTTGCAGCATGAAACTGGCATTACCTTCGTATTCGTTACCCACGATCAGGAAGAAGCGCTGACAATGTCAGACCGGATCGCGGTGATGAGCAATGGCAAGATCAACCAGATTGGTAGCCCGCGCGACATCTATACCCATCCCGTCAATCGCTTTGTTGCCGACTTCATCGGCGAGACGAATTTTATCAAGGCGCGGCTGGAAAATGGCGTGGCGCAACTGGCCGGCGGGGCGCGGCTTGACATAGACACGGATCATTCGGACGGCGATGTGACATTGGCGGTGCGCCCCGAACATGTGCGTATCGAGGCTGCCGGGGCCAAGGGCAGCATACCTGCCAAAGTCAACAGTTCGGTCTATTTCGGCACCGATAGCCACGTCTACATGAGCCTGGAGGACGAGACTGAAGTCGTCGCCCGGCTAGGGACCGACGCCAGCGGCGATGCCGGGCCGGAAGATGGTGCCGCCGTAGGCATCAGTTTTGCCCCCGGGTCCATCCAGGTATTGGAGGATTGAGCGGCGTGTCGGACGTTCAGCAACAGGCAGACCGCAAAAACGCCCGTAATGCCTGGGCCCTGTCGGCCCCGGCGCTGGTGGTCTTGACGCTTGCGGCGGACGGACCTTTGCTGATCATTCTGGTCTATTCATTTCTGTTGCCGGGAAAATACGGCAATGTGGAATGGGGTTTCTCGTTTGATGCGTGGCGCGGTATTTTGGTGTCAAAGGACATTTTCGACGGAACCTACAAGCTTGCCGATGCCCATCTGACAATCTTTTGGCGGTCCGTCAAACTGTCGCTGATGACGACCGTTTTTACCTTTGTTGTCGGGTTCCCAACGGCCTGGTTCATCGCCACGCGGTCGCCGAAATGGCGGGCGATCCTGTTGTTCCTGATCACCATACCGTTCTGGACCAATCTCTTGATCCGCACCTTCGCGATCAACCAGATCATCCGCAACGAGGGGCTTTTCAATACTGCGATGATCAAACTGGGGTTCATCGACCAGCCGATTGTCATCATCTACACTGATTTCGCGGTGTTTCTGGGCATGACCTATGTCTATCTGCCGTTGATGGTGTTGCCGCTATTCGCGGCCATCGACCGGTTCGACATGCGTTTGCTGGAGGCCGGCTATGACCTCTATGCCAGCCGTATGCAGGTGCTGCGCCGGATTATCATGCCGATCGTCAAGCCGGGGATCATCGCGGGGTCAATCCTTGTCTTTATCCCGTCGCTCGGGGCCTATGTCACACCACGTATCTTGGGTGGTGGACGCAACATGATGATCGGTAATTTTATCGAGTTGCAGTTCGGGCAGGGACGAAACTGGCCTTTGGGTGCCGCACTTTCGGTAACGCTGTTGATCATCGTGATGGTGGCGCTGCTTGTCTATGTGCGCTTTGCCAACAGGGATTCGGGCCATGGTTGATCGCGGTTTCTCAGTCTCGCGTCTGCCGGGGTTTTCGACCGTCGCGGTTTTGGTGTTTACAGCACTCTACCTGCCCATCGCGATGCTGGTGGTATTCTCCTTCAATTCGGGTACGTCGGTCGCAATCTGGGAAGGCTTTTCGCTCCAATGGTACGCGAGCGCCTGGCAGAACGAGCATGTGAAAGAGGCGACGCTCAGATCGCTGATCATCGCTTCGGCGGCCTCACTTATTGCCACGACCGTGGCCACAATGGCAGCACTTGGCACGACCCGCCGCAAAAAATTCAAGGGACAGACGTTTATCTATGTGATGATCAACCAACCCCTGATGGTGCCTGAGATTGTAACTGCCGTGGCGCTTTTGATCTTTTTTGCCACGATCAAGGTGGCGACCGGTTATCAGGGGCTGGGTTATCTCATTGTCGCACATTCGGCTTTTTGTATACCTTTCGCCTATCTACCGATCCGGGCAAGACTGGAGGGGATGGACTACACGCTCGAAACCGCCGCCGCCGACCTTTATGCCACGCCATGGCAGACGTTCCGCCGGGTGACGCT
>JAOUMG010000250.1 GCA_029881635.1 Paracoccaceae bacterium
TCGCCCAGTCCGGTGCCGAACGCCACCCCATATTTCTTTGCCGCCAGTGCCACGATATCCGTCGCATTGAACCCTTCGGGCGTGCGGATGGCGCTGACAGTGTCAGAATAAAGCGCCGGGCGCGCCGCACACAAGGATAGGCCCCAGCCATCCACAGCCCTGCGTATGCCTTCTGCGATGCGGTGGTGGCGGGCAAAGACGTTGTCGAGCCCCTCAGACAAAAGCATGTCCGACGACAGCTTCAGCCCGTTCAGCAGTCCGACAGGCGGCGTGTAGGGAAAGCCGTTCGCGGCATAGCTTTTCTCCATATCGCGGATGTCGAAGAAGGTGCGTGGCAGGGCGGCTGTCTTGCCAGCCTCCATGGCTTTTGCACTGAAACCGAGGATGGCGAGCCCGGCAGGCAGCATGAAGCCCTTCTGCGATCCCGTGACGGCGATATCGACACCCCAGTCGTCCATGCGGAAATCCATGGAGCCGATAGAACTGACGCCGTCGACGAAAAGGAGGGCAGGGTGGTTTGCAGTGGTCATCGCCTTGCGGACGGCAGCAATGTCGGAAACGACGCCGGTGGCGGTTTCGTTATGCGTGGCCAGCACGGCCTTGATCTGATGCCCTTTGTCAGCGGACAGGATCGCCTCGAACCGGTCCGCCGGAATGCCCTCGCCCCAGGGCGTCTCGACCACTTCAACATTGAGCCCGTGGCGGTGGCACATGTCGATCCAGCGATGCGAGAACATGCCATTACGGGCAGCAAGCACCTTGTCCCCGGCGCTTAGCGTATTTGTCAGCGCGGTTTCCCAGCCACCAGTCCCGGTCGAAGGAAAAAGGAAGATGTTGGCCTCGGCACTGCGCAGAACCTTGCGGACATTAGCCAGCACCGGCTGCAGGATTTGGCCGAAGATCGGCGAACGGTGGTCGATCGTCGGCATGTCAACAGCCTTGCGGATCGCTTCGGGAATGTTGGTCGGGCCAGGAATGAAGACTGGGTTCTGGAAGGACATCGTGGGACCTTTCGCATTGTTTCGGACGGTAACTTAGAACAATGCGTGGGCTGGCGCAATTTTTTCGAAAAACTATTTCACTAGATAAAAAAATATGCTACCTATTGAAAGAAAAGGTGAAATTGTTTTTCATCTTGCGAGTTGGTAGCCCCGGCCGCTGATAATCAAAGTAAGAAAGGTGCATCATGAGCGATGCTCGGCCCCGCGGACGCCCCAAAAGCTTCCATGATAAAACGGATCAAAATACCATCCAGTCTTTGGACCGGGCAATGATGATCTTGCGTGTTGTCAGTGAGGCGGGCGGGTTGACGCTGTCCGATCTTGCCACCCGTACGGGTCAGAGTGCCGCCACGGTCTACCGTGTGCTCACAACACTTCAAACCCACGGCTTTGTCGAGATTGAGGAACCGGGTCAGCTTTGGCATGTCGGGGCCGGTGCGTTCCGGGTTGGGTCCGAATTCATGCGCCGGACCAAAGTGGTGGAGCGTGCGCGTCAACCCATGACACAGTTGATGCGCGCCAGTGGCGAGACGGCCAATCTGGGGGTCGAAAGCCGCGATCAGGTGTTGTTCCTCAGTCAGGTCGAAACGCATGAGACGATCCGCGCGTTCTTTGCACCCGGAACGCTTGGGGCCATGCATGTATCTGGCATCGGCAAGGCATTGCTGGCGTGGTACCCGGTTGAAAGGGTGCATCAGATTGTCACCCAACAGGGTCTTGCGCGGTTCACAGAACGGTCTTTGGGCAGCGAGGCAGCCCTGTTGGCGGATCTGGAGGTCACCCGACAGCGGGGATTTGCCATCGACGATGAAGAACGTGCCGAAGGTATGCGCTGTGTCGCAGCCCCGATTTTCAATGCTTACGGCGAACCGGTGGCGGGCCTATCGGTTTCGGGCCCCGCCTTTCGGATGACGGTCGAGGCGGCGGCAGGCGTTGGCAAATTGGTGCGCACCGCCGCAGATGAGGTAACCAAAGCGACCGGCGGACGGGTGCCCTAACGCGAATCCTGAAATCCAGCACCTGATTTGCACAAACCTCGTCGGACGTGGCGTCTGAATAAACTGTTATGGCAAGTAATGTGAACGTCGCCCTAACGCACACCGTGCATTAACGCATCCGGCATCCGGCAATCACGCGCGGCGTCTGGCCCGCAGGGACGGGGGGCTAGGTCTTTGGTCAGGCAAATACGGGCTTCCTGGATCATGCCGGTTTTGCAGGTAATCGTGATCATTGATGGGGTGAGGGCTGGGTTGGCCTCCATAAAAGCTTGCTCGACCACGCGGGCGGGCAACTTCACCGATTTCTGAAGGTTCATGAACACCTCGGGCATGTTGATCCCTTCATATGCGTTCCGGGCCACCGCAAAGTAGGACTGCGGTGAAAGACCTGAACAACGTCCATGTTTTTTCCACTCGTGCCAGGCGAGACCCGCCGAGCCCATAATGTCCGACATGGCCGCCGTCTGGGCGCGGGAAGGGTCACGTTCGCGCGTTCGGCAATAACTGGGCCAACCGCTTTCAAATTGCGGCCAGAGACCGTGTAGCGTGAAGCTGTAGTCATGCCGCGCGTCGCATTGGTCTTCGCCCCGCGCGTCCCCTTCCAGGGCACAGAATGTCGGCGACCAGCTCAGCGACAGGATGTAGTAGTCGAAATCACCCGCCGTCTCGCCTTCGGCGAAAGCTTGCGATGCGAGTAAACTCAATACTGCAATCAGGCGCATTTTCTCTTTTCTCCGCACTCGAAGGCGACTATATAGCCCGTCAACTTCCCCGAAAACGAGGAAAGGCGGCCAAAAGGGCCGCAGCCGTTTTCCCGGCGCGGGAGAGATTTGTAAAGGAGAGATCCGATGAGCAAACCACTTATGGCCAAAGCGACCGCCGTCTGGCTGGTGGATAACACAACGCTGAACTTCAAACAGATCGCCGAATTTTGCGGGCTGCATGAGCTTGAGGTGCAGGGCATTGCCGATGGGGATGTCGCCGCCGGCGTGAAGGGTTTCGATCCGATTGCCAATAACCAGCTTGACGCAGCCGAGATCGAAAAGGCGCAAGCGGACCCGACCCATAAGCTGAAGCTGAAATTCATCGCATCAGCCGTGGGGGAAGAAAAACGCCGTGGCCCCCGTTACACGCCGCTATCGAAACGCCAGGACCGGCCGGCGGCAATTCTTTGGCTGGTGAAGTTTCACCCCGAACTTGCCGATGCGCAGATCGGCAAGCTGGTTGGCACGACCAAACCCACAATCATGACAATCCGTGAACGGACCCATTGGAACATCAACAACATCACTCCGATCGACCCGGTTGCACTAGGACTTTGCCGCCAGTCGGAACTGGATGCCGCGGTTCAGAAAGCTGCCAAGAAGAAGAACGCTGATGGTGCCGTGATGTCGGATGATGAGCGGCGCAAACTGGTATCGACAGAACAATCTCTCGGAACACCGGTCGAGGCGAAAATTCCGTCTGCCATCGCGGGGCTGGAGAACTTCACCTTGGGCAGCAATGAGGATGACGAAGAAAAATCGGCAAAGGACTATTCGAACGCCGACAGCTTTTTCAATCTGCCTGAGGATGATGATGACGAGGATGATGACGACGCGAAGTGATCGCCGTCCATCAAGTTTGGGAAAGAACCCGGCTGACTGGCCGGGTTCTTTTTTGTCTCATCGATAGATAATCGCCCCCATTTTCGGGAATGCGCATCGTCCTGCCGGTCATAGGCGGCACCCAAATGTTTGCGCGCTTTTGCCGCCCTGTAAGCGAAATCTAAACGAAAAACGGGTTGCGCAAGAAACGAACGTCACTTTTTTGCCATAGTTTGCCGAATCATAACACAATCTGGTCGGAATTTTGACAATTTCCCCCTGACGGCGCGATGCTTAGCTATATATATGCGGAAAAAAAGAAGAAGGGCTAGATATGGCACAGTCGAAGGATTGTGCAAATCGTAACAAGCATGAAGTTGGCGATCTTGTCCAAAATATCGGAACGCTGCTTCGAATGATCGAAAGGTTAACGTGATGGGAGATTTCCGGGTGAATTCTCTATTGCCAATTCTGGGTGCAGCAACAATTGCGTCCTTTGGCGGAATTTCCTCCGTACAGGCCGGGGGTGTACCCGGCCAGAGCACAGTTGCACATGCTTCGGTACCCGCCAGCCCGATCCCGCTGGACCGGTTGGCGGACTTGTGCAGAACAGAAGAGTTGACGCTGCTCGAAATACGAAAAATCCGTCTCAGCAAGGATTTTGATTTTGTTCTGCAATATACTCTTGAAAACTGTCCGCTGATCGCGGCCCTTCTAACCGATATCGCGCCTGCGTCGGTTCTTCCCGAAGATGACGTCGGGAGAGACGATCCGAGTCGACCGACGGACCCGACCGATCCAACGGACCCGACCGATCCGACCGATCCAACGGATCCGACCGATCCAACGGACCCAACTGATCCAACGGATCCGACCGATCCAACGGACCCAACTGATCCAACGGACCCGACCGATCCAACGGACCCGACCGATCCGACGGACCCGACTGATCCGACGGACCCGACCGATCCAACGGACCCGACCGATCCAACGGACCCGACCGATCCAACGGATCCGACCGATCCAACGGATCCGACCGATCCAACGGACCCAACTGATCCAACGGATCCGACC